>DASYBJ010000708.1:0-3921 GCA_036500845.1 Acidobacteriaceae bacterium | reverse complement strand
CTTCTAGCGGCCTCCGCAGCGTCTTACTCCGCCTCCACCGAGTCGTACAAAAACGGAGTCAGAAACATCCTCGATGTTCTCTCGTCCGAGCGCGAACTCGCCCGTGCGCGCGCTGTGGATGTGACCGCGCGCACTCGGGTGCTTCAAACCTTCATGAACCTCGCTTTCAGAACCGGCGATCTCCTGACACAGCATCCGAAAGGCAACAATCCGTGATCTTACAACACAACGAGCGGACAACCCGTGCTCATAAGCTCTCAGTTCGAGTCCTGGCGGCTGGAGTTGCTTTGTCGTTCGTTTTTCTGAATGGCTGTTCCTATTCCCCCTCAATCAACATCATGGGCTCTTACTTCCCGGGATGGATGATATGTTGCGCGGCTGCCATAGGACTCACAGTTGCCGCACATTCGCTCTTTGTCAAGTGGAAGATCCTTGACGAGCTCTGGCCACTCCCTTTGCTATATACCTCTTTGCTGTCTTTCGTCAGCTGCACTCTTTGGATCCTTTTATTTAGATAGCGAGGCTCAGATGTTGATCGAAACTGACAAGCAAGCAAAGCACACACAGCGCGGGAACATCATCAGTGCGACCATAGTGTTAGGCGCGCTACTCAGCGGCATGTTGGTTCTTCATGCGGTGACCGCATACCCAAGAACGGACGATGCTGAGGTAGTGGCCAACATCATTGGCATGGCACCTCTCGTAGCGGGTCCGGTCGTACAATTGCCAGTTCACGACAACGATCTGGTAGAAAAGGGCACTCTGCTCTACAAGATTGATGACCGGCCCTATCTATATGCCTTACAAAATGCTCTGGCAGCGCAGGAGCAGCTTGAAGGAGAAATCCAAAACGAGACCCGGCGCATTGCTGCAGAGGTGAGCACCGTCGATGTTGCACACGCCAGCACTCAGAACTCGCTCGCCAACGAGACGAGAGCTGACGATGAAATCAAAGTAAACGAAGCTGCGATCGCACAAGCCGGCGCGGCACTCAAGCGGGCTCGTGCCGATGCCGACTATGCCGACGGAAATCTACACCGGATTGAGCCTCTTCTTGCTAAAGAGTTTGTCACGCCCGATGAGGTTCACCGCGCCAGATCTCTTGCCGAAGCGAGAAAGGCTGCAGTCGAGCAAGCTGAATCGAACTTGGATTTAGCCAAAGCAAAGTTCCTCTCCGCCACCGCACAGAAGCAGCAGGCAATCGCACAATTGTCGCAAAGTCAAGCTCAAGTAAAACAGTCAACCCATGCAGTCCTGGATCTGGCGCCCTTGGTCGCTCAAAGGGAGAGCAGGGCCGCAGCAGTTCGATTGGCACAGTACAACTACGAGCAATGCAGGGTCGTTGCACCATTCGATGCACGCGTCACCAATCTCACCATTTCGGAGGGTGAGTATGCGAAGGTGGGACAACAGCTGTTCACGCTGATAGACACACGTACTTGGTGGGTACTGGCCAATTTCCGTGAGACCCAGATACGACACCTTCAGACCGGAACGCCTGTGGACATCTTTCTCATGACGGACACTCGCACCAGGTTGCGAGGCGCAGTGGAAAGTGTCGGATACGGTGTCACACCTGATCCCGACGTTGTCGGCAAGTTATCGCAAGGCCTTCCAGACGTCCAGCGAACACTAAATTGGGTGCGTCTCGCTTCACGTTATCCGGTACGAATCCGGGTAATTAAACCGCCTGCAGGCCTGTTGAGGGTAGGTGAGGTCGCAATCGTTGGCATGCGTCCCCATGACCATGAGTAGAGCGTCATCTGTTGACAATCCTGCGCCGTTCCTCGAAGCGTTAAACATCTCAAGGTTTGGACGCATCGGAAGCCTTCTTCGGGCGGAGCTTGCCTTTTACCCGGGCAGGGCCTCTCTGATTTTACGGATTGTGTTGACGTGTACCGTCGTCATGTTTTGTGTCATGGTCTTTCGAATCCCAGGAGCAGCTCTCGGTGCTTACTTTCCTCTGTTCCTATCGCGCGACAGTCTGCGTTCTACGAAACGATCGGCGCTTTGGATTTCTACGGTGTGCATCCTGGGTACCGCGGAGATTGTTCTCGGCGCGATGGCGTTTGCAGGATCGCCTTTCTTACACTTCATCTGGATATGTGCAAGTCTCTTCGCGGCCTTCTATCTGATTAGCTGTCTAAAGGTCTACGAGTCCGGGCTTGCCTTAGGCCTGCTCATTACAAATGCGATAACGACCTGGGATCAGCCTATCCCCGCTAACATGCGTTTAAGGCAGACGCTTTTCACACTGCTTGCGATTCTCCTGGGTTGCGCGCTAGCGGTGCTCATTGAATATCTATCTACTCGCACACATCCGCCCGATGCCCTTCTCGACGGAATCCAGCAGCGCCTGGATCTGATCGTCAGCACACTTAGGAGCTATACGAGCAGTCAACCTGGCCGGTTGAGCCTGAAGAGAGAAGTGAACCGCTATTCGATAAGAGGGACAGGAGGTCTGCGAGAGTTGATCTCGGAGGCGGGACACAGTTTCGAGGAATCTCAGCATCTTTCCACTGCGGTCGCCTTGTCTGGCAGACTCATCGACTTGGCCGCTGCTCTTATCGAAACGAACCAGTTGTTCTCAGACAATGATCTACTCGTTTGCTCGGCCATTGAACAGAACCTGACGTCGATTCGAACCCACCTCTCGCAGAGGGAGGCCCCTGATTGGATTGATCTTGAGGATACGTCGATAGCAACCAGCCCGATCCTGATCGAGATCCAGCGCACCGTGGATTTGCTGGCTCAAAGTCTGTCGCGCCAAACCTGGGACGATGTCCCCACTGGTGTTGATTTTCCCCGGGCTGTGGACCAGCGCTATCGTTTCTTTGCAGGCGATGCCTTCAGCAACAGAGAGCATGTGAAATTTGCCATCCGCGCCAGCGTAAGCGCGATAACGTGTTATCTACTTTACATGAGTGTTGGATGGACTGGCCTGAGCGCATCCGTCGCCACTTGCATCCTTACGGCAGTGCCAGTAACTGGTGCAGCTCGACATAGGCAACTGATGAGGTTCGCTGGCGTCATCCTCGGGGCCTGTGTGCTGGGCTTCGGGGTTCAAGCGATCATTTTGCCGCAGATCGATTCTATCCTGAGCTTTGCATTGGTCTTCGCCTCTGTGATTTTCCTGGGGGCTTGGGTAGGAACTTCAGGCCCACGTATTGCCTACTGCGGCGCTCAGATTGTGCTCGCGTATGAACTCGTGAATCTCAACCACTTTTCCATAAACGCATCGCTCGTTCCAGCTAGAGACACGGTATGCGGGATTATGCTCGGTATCGCGGCAATGTGGTTGATCTTCGATCACCTTTGGCCGACAGCTTCAACGCAGTCCATGCGACTCCTCCTGGGAATTACGATCCGGGAGATTGCCGGACTTGAGAGTGAACCGGAGGGTTGTGCCTCAGACTGCCGAGCAAAATATCTCGAAATTCGAACAGACGCCATCAGTCGAAACTTCGAGAGACTACGTTCGCTTGTCGATGTATCTATCTTTGAGGCGCTTCCGCGGCGCGCGCAGGACGAGGCTACTCTGAAGCACACCAGAGATCTCTTGCCCCAGCTCCGTGCGGTTTTGCTTCTAAAGACTGGCTTGCTTCATCATCGGCTAACAGCGTGTCGGTCGCCCAAGAGCGACGTAGTAACCGATGTTGAACAGCGCTGTTCCGAACTCCTGCTCGATACGGCTCGTCTCGTTGGCGGCAGAGTCTTGGAGAGACTTGGAGGAAGCAGGGCGAACGATGGCGAGCTTCATCTCCGATTGCATACCGCTGAGGAGCATGCCAGGGCCAGCGGCAGCCGGGTTGATCTGACGGAGTTACAGCTCTGCTCTTCTCTCTTCAACGTCGTGCGTCACGTCGCTTTCACGAGTCTGTAAGCGTCTGCATTAGCGGATACGTGATCGAGCCAATAGCG
>DASYBJ010000707.1:0-3705 GCA_036500845.1 Acidobacteriaceae bacterium | reverse complement strand
TCTTCGCGGCGCAATCCTGGCGTTCGTCGGCGCGTTCCGGCAGAACTGCCGGCGGAGAAAGACATGCGTTCCCGGCGGGATCGCAGGAAGATACCTAGTGTTTTAGGATTCTGATTCGTGTTGTCCAAAGTGTTATTCAATTGCTTCATACAGGGTAGTTTTATACCAGTATAGTTACTCATCTTGTACTAGAGTATCAATGCTCCTAACTTAGATCAATAAAGGAGACCTTTCATGAAAATCGAATCGATCGCCAAAACATCTTCTAGCAGGTTGCTGATCGTCGGCTTTGAGTCCGGCGACCCTCAAATCCTCAAGAACATCAAGAAGGGCGCCACCGTCGAGCGCGCCCGCCGCTTCGTCAGGGACTGCCATGAACTTGGGCTCGTCATACATGGTGATTTCATCCTCGGTCTTCCCGGCGAAACCAAGGCATCTATCCGCAACACCATCAAGTTCGCCAAGCAACTCGATTGCGAGACCATTCAGGTCTCCATCGCCCATGCCTTTCCCGGCACCGAGCTCTTCGACTTCGTCGAAAAGAATGGTTTCATCACCAATAAAAAGATGGAAGATGGCGACGGCCACCAAATGGCACACATCGAGTACCCAGGCCTTCCTGCCGACTACGTCATGGAGATGGTGCATAAGTTTTACGACGAATACTACTTTCGTTCGAAGGTGGTCTTCCGCATCGTCTGGAAGGCCGTCGTCGATCGTGACATCCCGCGTCTTTACACAGAAGCTCGCTCCTTCATGCAGCTCCGTGCCCAACGCAACAAAGCATCAAGGAAGCCAGCCGGAGCTGAATCCACGAACACCTCAACGATGAGGGCTATTTCAAGGTGATCTGATCGTTCCTTGCCGCGAGACTTGGCAAGTCGATCTCTAATTTCTGTGACTACATCTTCCAGCAGCAGAGTAATAGGCCTTAATGATTGCCGAACATGCAAACAAAACTGAATATGCCACAGAAAGTGGCAGGGAGGATTCAATGAACTTCGAATCACGTAGTCCGGCGACGGGTGAACTCATTGGCACCTATCCGGAGCACAACAAGGCAGAGATCGAGGTACGCTTGCAGCGCGCTTGGGACGGCTGGCGGCATTGGTCCCGCACCCCAATGCAGGAGCGAAGCGCCTTCCTCAACCGGCTCGCCGAGCTGCTGGAAGAGCGGGCCGAGACCTATGGCCGCCTAATCACCGCCGAGATGGGCAAGCCGCTGGCGGACTCCATCTTCGAGATCAAGAAATCCGCCTGGGCCGCCCGCCATTTCGCCGAAACGGGGGAAGCTTATCTCAAGCCACAGCCCATTCCCGGCATACCGGCGCAGATCATCTATGAATCGATGGGGCCGATCTTTTCTGTTCAGCCGTGGAACGTACCCTTCTGGCAGGTGCTGCGCTTCTTCAACACCACAGCCCTTGTCGGCAATACCGCGATCATCAAGCACGCCGAAACGGTTCAAGGCTGCGCCGAGGCGCTCGAGACCCTGGTGCACGACGCCGGTGGCCCCGCAGGACTCTATGTCAACCTTGCAATCCCGGTTGAGGCGTGTGAGGCCGTCATCGCTGATCCGCGGGTGCGGGCCGCCACCGTCACCGGCAGCGTCCGCGCCGGCCGCGCCGTTGCGGAGGAAGCGGCCCGAGTCGGCAAGAGAGTGGTGCTGGAACTCGGCGGCTCCGATCCATTCATCGTTTTGGAGGACGCTGATCTTGCGAAGGCCGTGCAGAACGGCATAGCGTCGCGCTACTTCAACAACAGTGAGGGTTGCATTTGCGCCAAGCGTTTCCTGGTGGCGGAGTCTCTGTTTGACGACTTCACCAAGGCGTTTGTCGAACAGTCCAAGGCGCTTCCAATGGGCGACCCCATGAAGGAAGGAACCAAGCTCGGCCCACTGGCCCGCCCCGAACTCCGCAAGAACCTCCATCGCCAGGTGCTCGACGCGGTAAGGGCTGGAGCACGCATTCTCACTGGCGGTGAGATCCCCGCCGGCCCCGGCAATTTCTACCCCGCGACTGTGCTTGTGGGGCTGCCGCCCGAGGCGGCGATTGCCAAGGAAGAATTCTTTGGTCCCGTGGCTATGATTTTCCCCTTCAAGACCGAGGACGAGGCGATTCACCTCGCCAATATCACTGACTTCGGTCTCAGCGCTGCGGTCTGGAGCCGCGACCTCGTCAGGGCCCGTCAGGTTGCCGGTGAGATCGAGTCCGGAATGGTGTTTATCAATGACTTCACCCGCACCGATCCCCGCGCACCGTTCGGAGGCTTCAAGGCTTCAGGATATGGGCGCGAACTTGGCGCTCCAGGCGCACTGGAACTTACCAACCCAAAAGTGATCTGGCAGGCTGCCTGAACGACAGTACGTGCCGAATAGCGTAGGTCGTTACTACAGTGTCTCAACTGAGGAGGAAAACTCGATGAGCAAAAACACAACACAGATTAAAGCCGCCGTCGTGCGCAAGAAAGGTGGGCCTTTTAACATCGAAACCCTAACTTTGGAAGGCCCGCGCCGGGATGAAGTATTGGTCAAGGTCGTAGCCACTGGCTTGTGCCACACAGATATGGTTGCACGTGACAAAGGCTACCCGGTGCCACAGCCAATCGTGCTCGGACACGAAGGCGCAGGAATTGTTGAGAGCGTAGGAGCGGATGTTGTCAAAGTCGCGCCCGGCGATTCCGTGGTGCTCACGTTCTTGACATGCGGACGTTGTAAGCCTTGTCGCCTTGGAAGGATGGCACATTGCGAAAAGACGTTCCCACTCTGCTTCGGCGGAGCGCGGTTGGACGGCAGCACTGCTACACTCGACGCCCAGGGCGAGAAAGTTCACGATCACTTTTTCGGGCAATCGTCGTTTGCGACATACGCACTCGCCAATGAACGCAACGTGGTCAAGGTCAGTAGTGCCGTACCGCTCGAACTCCTCGGTCCGCTCGGCTGCGGTATTCAGACCGGAGCCGGGGCCGTAATGAATGCGCTGAATGTGAGACCGGGTACAAGCTTCGCTTCCTTCGGCGCGGGCGCAGTTGGATGCTCAGCGATCATGGCAGCGCGGGTCGTTGGAGCAACAACCATCGTCGCCATAGACATCGTGCCCTCGCGTCTGGAGATGGCAATGAAGCTGGGCGCGACGCATGCTATTAACAGTAAACAGACAGATCCAGTTGAGGCGATCCGAGATATTACCAGTGGCGGAGTCGATTATTCGTTAGAGGCCTCCGGGGACCCCAGAGCGTTGCACCACGACTGGGGGCTGGGGAGCAATGGAACAGCGAACCGACTTAAGCCGATTTCCGCCTAAAAAGCAGCATCCGCTCATCAGGAATTCGTGTTCAGGCAACTCACCAGGACGGCAGAAAGCTGAACTTTGACTGGGCATAGCTAGAAAGGCCGATCGCTCATACCATGAAGGAGATATTTTGAGTCACATTCTTATTTGTGCGCGCTCGAACCCCGGCCATGTCACTCCCATGTTGGCTGTTGGGGTTTATCTGGCAAAGCTTGGTCATACGATTACGTTTCATACGGCGGGGGTATTTCGCCAGAAGGTGGAGAAGGCTGGCCTCCGCTTTGTTGGAACAACGGGAAAGGCCGATATCGATTATCGAAATCCAGTCAATCTGGAGGGGCAGGAAAGCATGACGGTCTTGGAACAGACCAACTATGCTCTGAAGCAAACCATTGCCGAAGCTCTTCCTGACCTG
>DASYBJ010000706.1:0-4054 GCA_036500845.1 Acidobacteriaceae bacterium | reverse complement strand
AGCGGTCAAGTACCCGAAGGAGGAATTGCTTTGGTCCCCGCTGGCTAGCATTCTATGGGTTGACCCCAAGCGCCTGAATTCGTCCAATGAGCGTTGCACCCAATGACCCATCCATACCCCCAGCCCTACCCAATGACCCATGCCGAAAAACGCCTCTCATCGGTACCTGGAATGCCGGTATGCTCATCAAACTCAGCAGCTTACAATGGTTCAAACCCCCAGCTGTAGACCGTTAAGTTTGGACAATGATGGATTTTCCTCAAATGCCTTCTCATGTTGAGTCTCTCGAACCCCCAACCAGACCGGTTGCAGCCTGCCTGATTCGCCGGTCGCCCCCTCTGCATCGGAACTCGGCTGGAATCCGCAACAGAAGCCTCCTGCTCCTCTGTATTTTGCTAAGCGCGATTCTCTGGTCGGCGGCTGCGCAGGTCCTTCGTGTCCGGCGCGAACCCTTCGCACTTCGGGAGTCAACGCAGTTGCTAGTCGTCACCACTCCCGAGTGGAATGCCCCGTTCGGAGTGCTACAACGCTATGAGCGCTCCGCGCCCAGCGGACCATGGATCGTAGTGGGGCATCCCATCGGTGTCGTGGTTGGCAAGAACGGGCTTGCTTGGGACGCTGGAAGCGAGGCGGTGGATCCTAAGGACGCGCGGAATGTCAACGATCCTGTGAAGAAGGAAGGAGACCTTCGCTCGCCCGCGGGCATCTTCCACTTGGGCACTGCCTTCGGCTATGCCTCCGAGAAGCCTGACTCCTGGAGGATGCCGTACCTGCACCTCACACCTTCCACAGAGTGTGTCGATGACCCACAATCAAAGTTCTACAACCAGGTGCTTGACCGTGCGGCAGTTTCTCCTGACTGGAAGAGCTCCGAACACATGCTCCGAAGCGACGATCTCTACCGGTGGGGATTGGTGGTCCAGCAGAACGTCCATCCTGCTCAACCGGGGAATGGATCCTGCATCTTTCTGCATACCTGGCCTGGCCCGGGACAAGCCACGGTTGGTTGCACTGCAACAGCGGAGGAACAGATCGAGTCCGTGCTAGGTTGGCTTGACCCCGCTCAAAACCCCTTGCTCGTCCAACTCCCGCTGTCCAGATACATCGCCCTTCAAAAGATTTGGGGACTGCCCTCAACCCAATAGCCCAAGATAGGATCCAATCGCGAAGGAAGGGATGCTCATGAACCGAAGGGCATTTGGAAAACTCGTGGCAGGGATAGCCTCGACATCGATCTTGCCCGATCATCGGGCAACGGCTTTCGCCACTGGAGATACTGCGGTGGGCTCCGGAGATGCGACTGGGAGAACCCTCGAGCAGGCGACGAATGAGGGAAGCGAGATCTGGGAGCTTATTCTCCTCGATGCAGCGCCGGCTGGTTGCACTGAGTTAGGCGGGACCGCCGTTGGTGACATCGATGGGGACGGTAAGCCCGAAGTAATTATTTCCGCCAGCGGAGCGCTTCTTTGGTACAACCCTCGTACCTTCGAGAAAGGTGAGATAGCCCGCGGCACCTTCAATGTTGGTGTAGCGGTCGAGGACGTCGACGGCGATGGCCGGAAGGAAATCGTGGCCAGCCGGCTGGCTGATCCCCAACCCGCATCTGGTGAGCACTGGTCGATCGTGTGGTACAAGGCCGCCAACCACGGAGCCGGCGACAACGGAGCATGGACCGAATACGTGCTCGATCCTCAAACTACGGGCAGCCCGCATGATCTGGTCTTCGGTGACCTCGATAACGATGGCCGGCCGGAGTTGATAGCGAACGCGATGTACTGCGACACACCGGGATTGCATGCCTACAAACCAACCAGCGATATCTTTCGCCCATGGAGAAGAATTGATATCCAGACGGGTATCTCAGCCGAGGGAACTGCGGTTGGCGATGTCAATCGTGACGGCCGCCTGGAGATCGTATCTGGTCCCTGGTGGTACATCGCGCCCGAGGCCGGAGCATTTTCTGGAGAAGCCTGGGAGCGGCGGCCGGTGGCGCCTGGATTCCGCGAATACTGCCGCGTGACGCTGGCCGATATCGACGGCGATGGTTGGCTGGACGCTGTCGTGGTTGAAAATGAATACCCCGACGGCCGTTTATGTTGGTTTGAGAACTGTATGAAAGGTGGAGCTGACCGTCCGTTTGTTGAGCACCTCGTGGACGTGCCTCTGAACTTCGCCCATACTCTCCGGTCTTGGCGCGATTCAGCCAGCGGCAATGTCGTCGTCTTTGTAGGAGAGATGAATGAGGGTGGGTGGGGCGCTCCCTATAACTGGAACGCTCGTCTGCTCAAGTACGAATTCAGCAACCGTGGTCAATCGTGCCAGCGCCACCTGGTCTACCGTGGAGAAGGCACGCACGAGGCCGTCATCACCGATCTGAACGGAGACGGCCAACTCGAAATCGTCGGCCACTCGGCGCAAATCAAAGAGTCGATTCGCAAGCAGGGTAAGGACATGTCGCGGACCATTGGCTGGGTCCAACTCTTTCAGCAGGTCGCACAGCCTTCTCCCCTCCTCCGCTACAAGCATCGTTTTCTGGATCGGCAGAAGCCAGGGGTGGGGATCGAGATGGTCATTGCCGATGTCGACGGCGATGGGCGCGAGGATATTCTTTGTGGCTCCTGGTGGTATCGAAACCCAACCTGGGAGCGGTTCGAAATCCCGGGAATCTACCAGGTGATCAACGCATACGACATCGACAAGGACGGACGAAAGGAAGTCATCGCCATCAAGCGCCGGGCGAACGCAGAGGATTGGTACAGCAGCTTATCGAGCGAGCTGTGTTGGCTGAAACCAATCGATCCGGCCAAAGGAAAATGGCAAGAGCACGCCATCGAGACTGGAGATGGCGATTGGCCGCATGGCAGCACGCTAGGTCCCTTTCTGCCGGGTGGCGGGCTCGCTCTTGTTTGCGGGTATCACGAGCCCAAACACAGCCCTCCGCAGATCTTCGAGATTCCAGCGGACCCGGCTCAAGGTCCCTGGAAGAAGCGGGTCCTCGCCGATCTTTCCTATGGAGAGCAGCTGGTCGCCTGTGACCTCGACGGGGATGGAAAGCTCGATATCATCGCAGGTCCTTATTGGCTCGAAAATCTTGGGAATGGTGAATTCACGCCGCATCTGCTCGCCGAAGGTTTTCGGCTGACCTCGCGCGTGGCGGTCGCCGATATCAATGGCAATGGCAGACCCGACATCGTTCTAACCGTCGAGGATCTGAACTACGACGTCGGCAAAACCTACTTCGCTCCTGTTGCTTGGCTCGAGAATACAGGCGATCCGAGGAGCGGAAATTTCAAACCTCACATCATCGACCGCATTCGCTCGCCGCACTCCCTCGCGGTCGCGGATCTGGACGGCGATGGAGAACCTGAGATCCTCGTGGGAGAACACGATCCGTTCAAACCCTACCGCAGCCAATGCCGTCTCTACATCTACAAAAAAGCCGACAAGAAAGGGACAGCCTGGAAGCGTTATGTGGTCGATGATCGATTCGAACACCACGACGGTGTCAAATTGATCGACTTAGGCGCAGGACAAACAGGCATCGCGAGCCATGGATGGGTCGACACTCAGTACGTGCACCTCTGGGAGATCGCGGCCAAGGCCTAGTGGCCTGTCGCGGTGAATTCGTTAGCATACAGCCACGCTGGGTGCCCCAGGTCTCGATTCTGAGACCTGGGATTCTCCGGACTCACAGTGTCTCTCTACGATTCCAGTCACTATCGTTGTCATTGCGACAAGTCACTAACCGTGAAAAACTGCCGGAGGTAATTTTTGCGTTTTTGAAGATGGCAGCACCGAGAAACAGGGCGCCCCATTCTTCGTTCAGGCTTTGCGGCCCGAAGGGTGAGAGACTCCATTGCTATCTCTCATAGAAGCTGTAAAGAGCCGAGTACTCGACGCGCTGTTCACCACCGCTGCATGGAGTCTTCGGAGCGGCTCCGCTGTGGGTGTCTGTGCGGCGAATCAACGCCACATGCGCAAACTTGCCGCTGCCGCTTTGTGGGACAGCCCCCACCAACAACCACGGAATCGAATCCGGATCAGGCGAGGGCTG
>DASYBJ010000705.1:0-5006 GCA_036500845.1 Acidobacteriaceae bacterium | reverse complement strand
GACGCCACACGCATAGGTGGCGATGAATGGAGAGACGATCCCAGGCCAGCGTTCCAGTTCCTTCGATCCACAACAGGGACACGTATCGATGAAATAAATATCCGACCTCGTTTTTCGCGTATCGAGAAATTTCAAAATATTATTGCACGGCACAGTTGCTTCTCAGCGGCCCCCTTCGCATCCTTGGGCGGAGAGGCGGGGACGAAGACCACGAAACCTTCGATGCACGATGCAGATAGATAAGGCGGCGGCGCCCACAGCCAACATCCGCTAAGAGGTTACAATGGTTGCGAGATAACAATTTACCAACAATTGGGTGCTCCGGCTCCCATCGAGCGTCAATTTCCGATGCCGCAAACATATCCCACGAAAGATGTACGAGAACACCAATCCTCAGATTCGATCCTCCCGGCAAAAGCTGATGAGCGGGGCGCTCTTCCTCGAGAGCAGAAGAAACCTATGGTGAAACTTTCTGACTACGTCTTCGGGCAACTGCATGACTGGGGAGCGAAGCACGTCTTCCTGGTGACCGGTGGCGGCGCCATGCACCTGAATGACTCCATCGGCACAACTGCCGGATTACAGTACATCTGCACGCACCATGAGCAGGCGGGCGCGATGGCGGCGGAGGGATACGCGCGCATTACGGGTAAACCGGGCTTGCTGAATGTGACCACAGGCCCGGGTAGCATCAATTCTCTCAATGGGGTTTTTGGAGCGTGGACAGATTCGATTCCGATGCTCATCGTTTCAGGACAGGTGAAGCGCGAGACTTGCATGGCAACCTACGGTCTCACCAACCTTCGACAACTGGGCGACCAGGAAGTGGATATCATCCGCATGGTCAAGGGGATCACCAAATATGCCGTGTGGGTGAACGAGCCGGAGACGATTGCCTATCACCTGGAGCGGGCGTGGTACCTGGCGCAGCACGGCCGTCCGGGGCCGTGCTGGCTGGATATTCCGGTGGATGTGCAGTCAACACAGATCGATGAGGCCAAGCTCCGGCACTACGATCCCAAAGAAGACGAGTTAGCGTGGGATGCGGCGAGAGTCTCGGCCGAGGTGAAGGACGTCCTTGACCGCATTCGCAGGGCAGAGCGTCCCGTGATTATGGCTGGGACCGGGGTTCGGCTGGCAGGAGCGCTGCCGGAATTTGAAGCCGTGATCCGCAAGCTGAGAATTCCCGTGACGACCGCATGGACCCATGACCTGATCGCCTCGGACGATGAGCTTTTTTGTGGGCGTCCGGGGACGATCGGTGAGCGCGCCGGCAACTTTACCGTGCAGAACTCGGATGTGCTTCTGGTGCTGGGTTCGAGATTGAATATCCGGCAGACCAGCTATAACTGGGGATCATTTGCGCGATTTGCAACCAAGATCCAGGTCGACGTCGACGCAGCAGAGTTTGAACGGCCGACGTTCAAACCTGACATAGGCATTCATTGTGACGTGAAGGTGTTTCTGGCGGAGATGCTTCGCCAACTTGCTACGGAGCAGTGGAATTGCCAGGCGCATGCGTAGTGGCTGGCATGGTGTCAGGAGCGTAAGGCGAAGTTTCCGGTTTTGCAGGAGAAGCAGAAACAGTCCGGGAAGCTCAATCCTTATTACTTTGTGGATCGCCTCTTTGCGCTTCTTGACGAAAATGACGCCGTAGTCTGCGGCAATGCGACCGCGTGCATCGTTCCATACCAGGCTGGAAAGTTGAAGAAAGGCCAGAGGCTTATCTCGAATTCAGGCTCGGCCTCGATGGGATATGACCTTCCAGCCTCGATCGGCGTTGCGGTGGCGAAGGGCAGCCGCGTCATCTGTCTGGCGGGTGACGGCAGCCTTCAGATGAACGTGCAGGAGCTACAAACAGTCGTTCACCACCGCCTGCCTGTAAAGATCTTTGTGCTGAACAACGCTGGATACCTCTCCATCCGACAAACACAGACCGGGTTTTTTCAAGGACGGCTGATCGGAACGGGCGCGACGAGCGGCGTTAGTTTTCCGGATATGGTCAAAGTGGGCGCTGCCTACGGCATACCCTCATTTCCCGTTGTTTCAATCGAAGACTTGAGGATGGTTGCCGAGGAGATCGAGAAGCCAGGCCCGGCGCTATTCGAAGTATTTCTCGACGCTGCCCAGGAATTCGAACCGCGGCTCCGCTCCCGTATTTTGCCCGACGGCAAAATACAGACGCCCAATCTCGAAGACATGTATCCATTCCTGTCGCCCGAAGAACTCGCTGCGAATATGCTCGTGAGGGACGACAGCTAACCCGCTTTGATGGCAAACGACACTCCCTTTCCGCTTCCTCGCTGTATCTTTTTCGATCTGGATGGGACGCTGCTTGATTCGCTGCCGGGAATTACTCATTCGGTGAACAGGGCTTTCGCGGCTTGTTCCTTGCCGATGTTGAAAACAGACTTGCGAAAGCAGATCGGTCCTCCGGTCCGCACCATTCTTGCGCGCTTGGCGGGTGAGATTTCTGAGCATGATCTCGACCGGCTGGAGCAAGCGTTTCGCGCCAGTTACGACGGCGACGGGTGGCGGATGACTCATTGTTACCCGGGCGCACGGGAGATACTGCTCGGAATGCGCGGCCAAGATTTGCGGCTATTCGTGGTATCGAATAAACCGCGGCATATCGCGGTACAGATTCTCGAAGCGGAAGGCACCGCAGCACTGTTTGAGGAAATCGTGACGAAGGATTCGCGCCAGCCGCACTACTCAGGCAAAGACGAGATGATCGCGATGCTACTTGCATCTCATGGTCTGGAGTCCCAGGAGTGCATGATGGTGGGCGATACAATCGAAGACGGCCTGGCAGCGGCCAAAGCGAAGATGAAGTTTATCCTGATGACCCATGGGTACGGCGACGTACTCGAATCCGCGGAAGTTCCTGTGGCGCTGCGGATGAGTCACTTTTCTGAATTCATGCCGCTACTGACAAAGGAGATTGTAGGGTGATCGATAAGGATATCTTCGAAGACTTGTTTGTGCTCGAGATGGCGAACAACCACCTTGGAAATGTGGAGCGCGGCCTAAAGATCATTAGCGAGTTTTCGCAAGTTGTACGTTTTAACAACGTGCGGGCCTCCATCAAACTTCAGTTCCGGGATGTAGGCAAGTTTGTTCACAAGGACTTCGTCGATCGGAAGGACCTGCGCTATATCAAAAAGACGCTGGATACCCGCGTGCCCGATGAAGCCTACGCGAAACTGGTCAAAGCCATTCGTCAGGCGGGCTGTATCGCGACGGCAACTCCGTTTGATGAGCGCTCGGTCGATCTCTGCGTGGAACTGGGCATTCCGATTCTCAAACTCGCGAGTTCGGATTTGAACGACTGGATCCTGATCGAAAAGATCGCGAAAACCAAGAAGCCGGTTGTGGTTTCGACGGGGGGATCCTCGCTGAAAGACATGGATGATATTGTTACGTTTTTCTCGAATCGCAATATCCCGCTGGCGATCAATCATTGCGTATCGATTTATCCCACTGAGGATTCAGAACTCGAGTTGAATCAGATTGACTTTTTGCGTAGCCGCTATCCTCAGAACGTCGTTGGTTTCTCGACGCATGAGTATACGGATTGGAAAAACTCCATGTTGATCGCCTATGCAAAGGGCGCAAGGACATTCGAGCGGCACATCGATATCAATACGGATGGCGTAGCCGTATCGCCCTATTGCAGCCTGCCGTACCAGGTGGATGAGTGGTTCAAGGCATTCCACAAGGTGAAGGAGATGTGCGGCGCGCCGGGAACGCAAAAGCGTCTTCCTCCAAAGAAAGAAATAGAGTATCTGGACGCGCTGGTGCGCGGGGTATACGCGAAAGAGGATCTTCCAGAAGGGCACACCTTAACAGATCAGGATGTTTACCTCGCGATCCCGTTACAGAAGGGCCAGCTTTCTTGCCGGGAGTTGATGAATGGCGAAGTGCTGCTTAAGCCCGTAAGTAAAGATCGGGCAATTCTGATCGACGACATCGATAGCCCTTACGCGGCGATTCCTTCTCTGCGGCAAACGATTTATAACCGCGGGCTGGATGTTTCCAAATAATCAGGCGATCGTATCCGGCCAGAGCTGCCTCTGATCACGATGGGCGACAGGAACTGGCAAAGAAAGCATTCCACCGAGTCTCGCCCCTGGAACGGTATGCTCGCCAAGCCCATACCCTTTGACGATCTTGACCTCATCCTGAAGGGCACGGGGCCTCTATGGGAGGAAGTCCGCGGACAACGTATCTTCATCTCTGGCGGTACTGGCTTCTTCGGGTGCTGGCTACTCGAAAGCTTTCGCCACATCAATCGGGTTCTGGGCCTCGGAGCCCGCGCCACAGTTCTCACGCGCAATCCCGAAGCATTCGCAACAAAATGTCCGCACCTCGTCTCTGACCCGGCAATTGCGCTGCACGCGGGGGATGTGCGCAACTTCGTCTTTCCCGCCGGGGAGTTCCGCTACTTCATCCATGCCGCCACCGAGGCAAGTGCGAGGCAGGCCGCAGAGGCGCCGCTCGAGATGCTTACTACGATTCTTGCGGGCACAGAGCGCGCTCTCGATTTCGCCGCGACTCACGGTACGGAGAAGTTTCTGCTTACGAGTTCCGGCGCAGTCTACGGAAAACAGCCCTCTGATCTGACTCATGTGCCGGAGAACTACTCGGGGGGACCCGATCCCCTCGACCCTGCGAGCGTTTATGCCGAGGGGAAACGGACATCCGAGCTGATGTGCGCACTCTCTCAGAAGACCAATGGCGTCGGGTGTAAGATCGCTCGGTGTTGGGCCTTTGTTGGGCCCCACCTGCCTCTTGATACGCACTTCGCCATTGGGAATTTCATTCGGGATGCGATGGCGGGGACGCCCATCCACATCCAGGGAGACGGAACGCCGCATCGCTCATATCTCTACGCTGCCGATTTGGCGATTTGGCTCTGGACGATCCTCTTTCGCGCGCCTGCACTGCGTCCTTATAACGTCGGCTCAGAGGAGTCGGTATCGATTCTGGATCTAGCAACACAA
>DASYBJ010000704.1:0-17128 GCA_036500845.1 Acidobacteriaceae bacterium | reverse complement strand
CACACCATGTGGCAGAACAAACAGGATGCCAATGAGGCACGAGAGGGCCAGTTGGATAAGCTGCGGTTTCGGCATAGCCATCTGCTGCGAGGAGCCAGACCTGGACCCGGCCGGCATGGGGAGGGCTGCTTTCATTTTGCGTTGAACACGCCTGTTGGAGGACGAAGGCTTATTATATCGAACCGGATTTTTGGCCGATTCCCAGCACTGCACGGAAGGAGTCCTCGGGCGAAAAGTTATTGTTCTATATAACATTGAAAGATCGTTAGCTTTTAGGCTTGGTACACGGCGATGAACCCTCCGGAGCAGTCTGGCAGTTGGGGCACCCACATCGAAGGCCCTTGCAGCAGGTGCCTCTGCCACCGGTGCGCTCGCGATTCGGAAGCTCGCGTTCGGCAGCGGACGCATAGAAAAGTTGAATTTCGGTGAGCTGACTGTATCAATCGATTTTTCGTCAGCTGGTGGTGGAGGATAGCCACTCCATTTTTCCGTCGTCGCGCTACCTAGACACTTGGCGGATGCGCCTGACTTGCCGAACATGCCACGATGGCTCTGAAAGATGAGGAAAACGTCATGGCAGATGAAACACAGAATCTAGGAATCTGGGGTCAATTATCGAAATCCTTTTCGGGTGCAGTCGAGGCTGTTCAGGAGAGCATTGTCGCAATCCACAGCGGACGGAGATCGACTTCGAGTGGCGTCGTGTGGCGGCCGGGAATCGTAGTAACGACTCACCATGGGATTCGTCGCCGTGAGGGGATTCAGGTAAGTCACACGGGAGAGCTGCTCAACGCAAACCTGATCGGTGGCGACCCCGCGACCGATCTGGCGGTGCTGCGCATTCCATCGGAAAACCTGAAACCGATCAAGAGCACGAACAACGACCTACATGCGGGAGAAGTCGTCCTATCTGTAGGTCGTTCCAGATTGGGCGACATCTCCGCGAGTTGCGGAATCATAGCGCGTACCGGGGCCGCGTGGCGAACCTGGCGCGGAGGACAGCTCGATCGGCTCATCCGTCCCGACATTCAGCTCTACGTGGGTCAGTCCGGCAGTGCGCTGGTCAATGAACAACGGCAGGTTCTGGGGATCAACACTCCGGCTTTAGCGCGGCAGGCGATTATCACTATACCGGCGCAGACCATCGACCGGATTATCGATGCGATCTTAGAACGCGGCCACGTACCCCGTCCGTTTCTAGGTGTCGCAATGCAGGCCGTTCCCATACCGGAGCAAGCGCGCTCGTTCTTTCCTCGTGAAGCCGAACAAGCGCTTCTGGTCATGCACGTTGAGCCGAAGGCGCCTGCCGCTTTAGCTGGGGTGATGGTTGGAGACATGATTGTCTCGGCGAACGGCAATGCTGCAGGTAGCGTTCGCGAATTTCTCCATTGGCTCTCCGGTTTGCACATTGGAGACTCTATCTCTCTGGTCGTAATCCGCGGGGGCGCGAAAGTCGATCTGACGGTAAGCGTCGGGGATCGCAATTCAGAAGAATAAGAGTAGGGACGAGGTGGAGCAGAAGAAAACGATGAAGTCGGGTGCTGAGCCTTTGCGTGTGTTGCCGTGCATCGGCTCAGCCGCTCTCTCCAACTATTTCATGGCGCTTCAGGCTGAGGTGGACATCGACCTGCTCCCCTTAGCGCTAACCTCTGCTCTTCCTTCTCGTGTCCGGACCGATCAACCCGACGTAATCGTAGTCGCCACAAACGAATTCGTAAGCACTCCATGGCGGACCAGCGGCTCTCTGCGCGAGGCGCTCTCCGCCGCGCCTACCTTGCTGCTATTGAGCGAAGTAAATGCCTCGCACAAGCGGCGAGCTGCAAGGCTCCATATACGCTCAACGCTGCCTCTGGACGTGACGACGGATCAGCTGATCGCAGCGATCTGGGCAACGGTGGCGGGCTTAGAAGTCACGCTGGGGCTCTCCCCGCAGGAAGAGGACGATCATGAGGATTGGATCGCGACCGAGGAGAGCTTCCTTGAAAAGCCTCTCACGGAACATCTAACAGCGAGAGAAACGGCCGTACTCCGCCTTATGGCGCTCGGTCACGGCAACAAAGAGATCGCCTCCCGGCTCGACATTTCAGAACACACAGCGAAGTTCCACGTCAGCTCGGTATTGGCGAAACTGGGTGCTGCCAGCCGAACGGAAGCCGTTACGATCGGCATTATCCGTGGACTGGTTTCGATTTAACAAGTAATCCTTCGCAAACGCAGAATCAATCGCTACGGCATCTTCGGTTTGTCTGCGGTTCCAACACAGTACGCTGCGCATATCTGGATCATCATAGCTTTGGCATGTCCGGATTCCACCCGAGCCGATTGATAGTGATCGAGAAAAACGCTCCGACCGCTCCTGAGCCACGGTTACCAATGAATCCGATCTTCCGTGTCTTCTACCACGACGACTTCGTACTGCTCCAGCATCGGCATCAAGATCTGCTCCAGTTCTCTCTTCCAAAGTTCACCTTCATAGAACTTCGCTTTCATCGGCTCGCGTGACGAGAGGTCAGGGAAGCCGCGCATAAAGAAAAAGGTGTCGGGATCTTCGATGGAAAGGAATGGACCTAGTATCTTCATTCCGATTTCGAGGTGTGCCGGAACAGATTTGCTCCGGAAGATCTCCAAGAATTGTGAGCGGAAGCCTGGTTTGGTCTTATAGGTCCGCATCTCTATGATCATCGACAGTTCCTCCGACAAACCACGCGCAAAGCCGATTCAAGCCAGAATGAACCTTGCGAATCCGGCTTGTAAACGCAGCGCCAAAGCGGCCTCGCCCTTAAGAGAAAGAATCGGGTGATTATTTCAGGAAGATCGTGTCATTTCTTGCTTAACACAACGTCATAAGTAATTGCGCATAATTTAGCCTACGGCGCCTGGAATCTGTTCACAACGCCTCATTGTCATCCCGGCCGCATCGAATCCTTACTTTGTCATCCCGAGCGCAGTCGAGGGATCTGCGGTTTTGTCCGGCGTAAAGAATTTTCACTTCGCGTGGAATTCCTCAGCATCGGGAATATCGCTCCATGACAACCTACGCAATTATCGATGGCGGCGTGTTTTTCAACGTGGTCTGTTTGCATGCATCTAATAAAGTATGCGCGTGTCTTCTCTTCCGATACTTAGCAGGGTGACATCGGTGTATTTTGCGGGTTCAACAGCCGTGCCGAAGCAGCCAGTTTTCCTCAAAAGCGGCTTTCCACTCTTTCCACGCAGAACTCATTCGCTACCCAAAGGTAACTTTCCGCGCTTACCGCGCTTACCGCGCACTATTTTCCTCCAACCGGTGCCCGGCTCTGGGCGACGATGACAGGGAAGCACAGCATCGTAACCTGCAGCCGCTCGTGACCTGTCGCAGTGACTTCGTTAAAACACAGCGTCGTAGACCTTTGCGTACCGAGCAAAAGATTCGGCCGCTTCCACAGTATCTCCTTGCACTCGACACGCAATTACTTATGACGTTCTGTTTAAATCTTCAAGAGCGTGGAACAGGCAAGCCATCCTTTCGAGTGATACAGCTTCCGCGCGAACCATCGGGTCAAGACGGCAGGTGGCGAGCGCTGCCTCAATGAGAGCGGATCGATAGCCCGCCACACGAAAATTGTTGGCCAGAGTCTTCCGTTTCTGCGCAAAGGCTCGCCTAAGGAAAGTTAAAAACCGCTGGCGGTCAACGCTGAGTTCGGCGAATCGTGGCTGCATCGTGAAGCGCAGGACTGTCGAATGCACCTCTGGCGGCGGAGAAAAAGCCCCGGGCGGAAGAGTGAAGAGCCCCTCAACATGCGCATACATTTGTGTAGTGGCCGACAAGACACCATAGTCACGGTTGCCCGGTGTGGCGACAATTCGATCGGCCACCTCACGCTGGACCATGAGAACTGCGCGATCAATGGCCGAGTGATGCTCGAACAGGTGGAGCAAAATATCCGACGTAATGTAGTAAGGAAGGTTGCCCGCGACCACGAGCTTGTTTGAACTGCTGGATGCATAGGCCGACGCGAGCTTGCGAAAATCGACTCTCAAAACATCATCGCAGATGACCTCGACTTCGGGGCCGTCTTCTCCGGCAAATTCTTTTTTGAGGGCCGCTGCCAGTGTTGCATCGAGTTCGACTGCAACGAGGTGCTTGCTGCGCGCAGCTAGGAGCCGGGTGATCACTCCCTTCCCCGGACCTATTTCAAGAACAGTCGAGTCGCTCAGATCGCCTAGCGCATCCGCAATCGCGCGCGGAGCGCTCGGGCTCACCAGAAAATTCTGTCCCAATCGCGGACGGCGGGAGTGATGTAAGCGCGGATTGCGTGTGGGCTCTGCCATGAGTCGTTGAAGGATCTGAATCATCTCACTAGTGAATGAGCTGCTATGGATGAGCCGCGGCCTTTCAATGTTAACCGTCCTCTCTTCGAAGCCAGAGAGTTTGCACTTACCATACTGGTCAAGCCACATGGCAATGGAAATGATCTAGACTACGCATTCGGCTTCCACTCAGCATCTTACGGAAGGAACCGGATGAATTTGAAGGAGTACGACCGATGCATATTGTGTTCGCGGCGCCGGAATGCTTTCCTTATGCCAAAACTGGGGGAGTCGCAGATGTGATCGGCGCTCTGCCGCGAGAGATTGTGCGGCAAGGCCATCGCGTGACGGTTTACATGCCGCTCTACCGGCAAGCACAAAAGCATTTGAACGAGATTAAGGTTGCAATTCCCAGCGTCACGATTCCTTTTCCCTATTACAACCGTTTTGTCAGCGTAGTGGATGGCGGCAGGCCCGACGGTGTGCAGTTCTACTTCATCGATTGCCCGGAGCTCTTCGATCGCGAATATCTTTATGAAACCCCCAGCGGAGAATATGCGGACAATGCGGAGCGTTTCGGGCTGTTTTCTCGCGCGGTCCTTGAAAGCACCAAGCAATTAGGGGTTCCCGACCTGTTTCATATTCACGGTTGGCCGCCGGCGGCGCTCGCGATCCTTTTGCGTACCGTGTACTACTTCGACCCAGTGCTCAAGAACGTCGCTTGTGTTCAGACCATTCACAACGCTGATCGCCAGGGCCGCTATTCGCCGAAGACAGTGGAGCAGCTCCTGCTCCCGTGGGATGTCTTCACGATGGATCGCGTGGAATACTACGAGACTTTCAATTTCCTCAAGGGCGGCATCGTTTATTCGGACGCGATCACAACGGTGAGCCCGAAGTACGCTGAGGAGATTCAAACACCGCAGTTCGGAAACGGATTGGACCCAGCCCTGCGCAAACGCTCCGCGGATCTTCATGGCATTCTCAACGGCGTGGATTACCGCGAGTGGGACCCTGCGACCGACAGTAAGATCGCCGCTCACTTCTCCGCCGACAAGCTCGAAGGAAAGTCATACTGTCGTAAGGACGTGCTCCATGCCTTTGGCCTATCGAACGCCCACGAAACACCGGTCGTCGGCATGGTGTCCCACCTCTCGACGCAAAAGGGTTTCGATCTTTTGGCTCAGACTGCCGATGCGTTAGCGCAGGAGAAGATGTTCCTCTTCGTTCTTGGGATGGGTGAGCCGTATTACGAAAAGCTTCTTCGCGAAATCGCGGAGAAATATCCGCAGAAAATTGCGGTGCGTATTGCCTACGACGAGACTCTGTCCCACAAGATCATCGCGGGATCGGATATGGTCTTGATGCCCTCTCGTTCCGAACCCTGTGGCTTGAATCAGATTTATGGCGTCAGATACGGGACGGTTCCCGTAGTCGCTGCAACCGGCGGCCTCGATGACACGGTTGAGCAGTGGAATCCCGATACCGGTACGGGAACAGGCTTCAAGTTTCATGGTTACCAGCCCGAAGATCTCTTGAACGCCCTGAGGTATGCCTTTTCAGTCTTTGCCGACAAGGAGCAATGGCGGAAGTTGATGCGCAACGGCATGGCATGCGACTACTCGTGGACCGGACCGGCACGGCAGTACATTCGAGTCTACGAAGAGGTTGTGCGCCGGAGATCGTAGCTGGCGACCTGGCAGATCGGGAAGTCTGCAAACCGTTGTTGGGCCCCTCACGTTCTCTGTCTCGCAGGCGTTTTCAGGCGGATTGCGAAGAAGAGAGGCAGGCCTGAAAGTATGATCGCGCTCCCGATGAGCGAATTGCGCAAGTTACTTAGGAACGTGTAGTAGAGAAGGATTGCTGAGGCTCCGATGAAGAGTACTGGCAGCACCGGGTATCCCCACGCACTCCACGGACGTTGGATGGCAGTTGTCTTCCGCCGATATACAAAAATCGTGCTCGCTGTGAGCATGTAGAAGAGCCACTCGGCGAAGATTGCCAGTTCAAAGAGTTGCTGAAAGCGACCGACGAGCAGCAGGAAAAGCGTACTCAGCCAGGCCTGTACCACTAGAGAAGTTGAGGGGCTCTGGAACCTCGGGTGGATGTGAGCAATCGGGGCAAAGAAAAGCCCATCGCGAGCAGCGGCAAAAGGTACTCGGGCGCCGGACATAGTGGTGCCGTTGAGCGTAACTAGAATACTGAGCGCCATACCCGCGGAGACGAGAGCGGCTCCCCAGTTGCCGGAGACAGCCGACATTGCGGCCACGGCAGGCCGCGGAGAAGCTGCGATCGAAGCAGCCGGCAAAATGTACTGGATGGCCGCATTCGTGGCCATATAAAGCAATGCCACGATACCGACCCCCGCGATCAACGCGATGGGCAGATTCCGAGCCGGACGCTTAACTTCGCCCGCCACCATCGTCAGGTCATTCCAACCGTCATAGGCCCACAAGGCTGCGATCAGGGCGACCATGAATCCTGAGAATCCACCTTGCGATTCAGGGAAGCTAGTAGCGAAATTCGCCAAGTTTCCTATGGGACTCATGAAGCAAAAAATCACGATGACGGTGACCAAAAGAACTTTGAGCCAGGTGAAGATCAGTTGGAAATTACCGGCCTTCTTGGTGCCGATGTAGTTCAGACCGGTGATCAGCCACGTTGCCGCGATCGCAAAGATCTGAGACCAGCGCACTTCAACTGGGGACGCGATCCAAACCGCGTCCAACCGGCGAAAGCCATGGAAAATGCCTAGCGTACGCGCCAACCCCGTGGTGACCGTGGCGATCGAAGCCGGCTTGGCAATGGCGAACCATGTCCACATATACAGAAAAGCGGGCAAATCGCCATACGCGTTACGCAAAAAGACGTACTCGCCGCCGGCACGCGGCATCATCGCGCCGAGCTCTGAATAGGTCATCGCTCCGAAGAGCGTGAGAAGTCCTCCGGTGATCCACGCGAGATAGACCAGCCACGCGGTCCCCGTTGCACGCATCATCTCCTGAGGCACGAGAAAAATGCCGCTGCCGATGATGGTGCCGACCACGATTGCTGTGGCATGCGAAACGCCGAAAACCCGGGGCAAATCCGCAGGAGGAGACGCAGGCTCGGATTGAATTGGGTTGCGCTGTGTCGAATCGCTCAGATCGGGTCTCGCACCGTGCACTCTCGTTGAATAGTAAATGCAGCCCCGAGCCTGCGAGCCGGAGAGAGCGCCGGCGCAGCCGGCTATTGCTATGCCTTATACCCCATCCCCGCAAGCACGCCCCGCATATAGGCAAAGCTCTTGATCATTCCAGGCATCGGGTCATCTTCGTGAATTTCATATTCTAAGTCGACATTTCCTTTGTAGTTGATCGCGATCAGCGACTCGAAAATCCCGCGAACCGGCATGATTCCATCCCCAACTGGCACTTGGCTCTCCTTACTCGAAAAGCTTGTGAGGTCCTTGATGTGCACGTCGAACAGTCGGGGGCCGACCTCGCGGATGGCCTGAACGACATCGGTGCTCGCACGCGAAGCGTGCCCGACATCCATGCAGCTCCCCATGCGGGGATCCATGTCCTTGACCGCCTTGAGCACGTCGAGTGGCGAGGGCCATACCTTGTCTTCCGTCCCGTGGTTGTGGATAGCGAATCGGATATCGTACTCCTTCACAAACTTCTCGATGCGCGGCAGCGTGGTAGGTGCGGGATCGCCCGCTACGATGACGGAAACGCCAGCCCGCTTACAGTATTCAAACTTCTGCCGGATGTCGTCGTCTTCATCTTTGGGGAAGTAGATCGTGCCGGCCGCATTCAGGTTGATCCCTGCCGCCTTGTAGTCACTCACCGCCTTCAGCGTTTCCTCAGGCGGCGTCATCGGCAGATGATCCTTTACATCCTTCGCGTTGAGATAAGGCGTATTCAACTCCTTCATGAACTCGATCACGTGAGCGCGATCGAAATGGCGGAAGGAATAGCTGGCAACACCTAGGCGGATGGGACAGGCCGGCAGTGGGGCGGGTTCGGCCCGCGCAAACTGCCAGGTAGAAGAGGTGCTCAATGCAGCTGTGGCAAGACCGGCTCCACGCAAAAGATCTCGACGGGTGATTGGCATAGTGCCGCAATCTTAATGTTCGAGCGGTATCAATGTCTAAGAAATATGCCAAGACGGCTGCAGTACGGACCGTGACCTAAAAGGAATAGAGTCTGTGTCATGGCACGATGGATCGCCGAACAATAGTGTTAACGGGCACTAGACACCTGAAGACTGCCGGATCGTAACCAGCTGCTGCGGATGAAAGTGTTCGTAAATGGCTGCCGCGACCTTGGCCGGAACCACCGACGTGAGTGCTTCTAGGGTTGCGCTCTCCACGCCTCGCAGACTGCCGAAATGCGCAACCAGACGATTGCGGGTCTGCGCTCCTACCCCTGGAATGTCCAACAGCTCGGATCTGCGATCGCGAATTTCCCGTCGTTTTCGGTGATAGCTGACGGCAAAACGATGGGATTCATCGCGAATTTGCTGGATAAGGTGCAGCACAGGCGACCGCCGCTCGAGGACAATCGGCTCGTCCTCCTGGCCATAGACGTAAATGATCTCCTCGCGCTTCGCGATCGAGGCCAGCGGCTGTGTCGTAAGGCCTAGCTGCTCCAGGGCCTCGGCAGCAGCGTGGAGCTGCCCTAATCCCCCATCGATCAGAATCAGACTGGGCATCGCGCGCCCCTCTTCCTGTACCCTCCGGTACCGCCGCCCAACGACCTCGCGCATCGATGCGAAGTCATCGACTCCTTCCACTGTCTTGATCTGAAATTTGCGGTAATCCGACTTTTTCATTGCGCCATCTTCCCAGACGACCATGGAGGCGACTGTTTCGGCGCCTTGAATGTGCGAAATGTCGAAGCACTCAATGCGCCGTGGCGGCTCGGGCAGCGTGAGCACGTCCTGCAGCGCCTCCTGGATCGCTTTCATCGAAGGCTTGAGCACGCGAAAGCGCTGGTCGTAACTCTGCTTCGCGTTCTGGCCTGCAAGATCCACGAGAGAGCGCTTCTCGCCGCGTTGGGGCACCAGGATCTCCGCCTTATGCTGCACACGTTCGCTCAGCAGTGTCGCTAGAGCACCACGGTCGGCGAACTCGACAGGCACATAAACCGCTCGCGGGACGTATTGCTGATCAATGTAGATCTGTTTCAGCAGCGCGGAGAAAAATGCGGATGCGTCAAAGACGCTTCCTTCTCCGGGCCGGGCTGCCGTGTCAGGGAGATAGTCCTCGGGAACCGTGTCTGGTATTTCAGAAGCGATGTTCGCTGGCTCCGCCAAGGGCTCGGGAGGGAACTCAGGAAGGTCCTCCCAGAAAAACTCGCGCCGGTCCACGATCTTCCCGCCGCGCATATGGAACAGATTTACGGCCAGCATGCCCTTCTCATGGTGATAGCCGAAGACATCGGCATCGTCGCTGTCCGTCGTCGCCATCCGCTGCCTCTCCTGCACTTGGCTCATGGTGATCAGAAGATCGCGGTATTTGCCTGCCAGCTCGAACTGTTGTGATGCGGCGGCCGTTGCCATACGCTCCTCGAGCGACCGGCTGAGTTCCGTCTGCCGTCCTTCCAGGAACATTTGCGCGTCACGCACTGCTTCTCGATATTCCTCAGGAGTGGTCAAACCTTCCACGCATGGTCCAAGACACCGCTTGATGTAGTACTGGAGGCATGGCCGGGCATGATAGCGCGAGAGATCGACCTTGCAGCTGGGAATCAAGAAACTGCGATGGATCAGTTCCGCTACCCGGTGGGCCAGATTGCCGGGAAAAAAGGGCCCGTAGTAGGCACTCCCGTCCTTCCGTAAGCGGCGTGTCACGAACACCTTAGGGAAGCGGTCCGCTAAGGTGAGCTTCACGTATGGGTAGGTTTTGTCATCCCGCAGCAGAACATTAAAGCGCGGCTTGCGCTGCTTGATGAGATTGTTTTCAAGCGCCAGGGCTTCGTGCTCATTCTCGACTAGGATGTAATCCAAATCGATGGCCTCGCGCATAAGCGAGCCCGTTTTGGCGTTTCCCTGGGCGGAGTCCAGGAAATAGGAGCGGACGCGGGAACGCAGGTTCTTTGCCTTCCCGACGTAAATGACCTCCCCCTCGGCGTTGCGGTAGAGATACACGCCAGGATGCGGGGGAAGCGTGCGTATCTTTTCCTGCAAATCCATCTAAGGAGGCCTTTCTTATAAGTTTAAAGGGGAACCGTGCCCCTGGCCAGAAGCCCGCAGGGGAGGACATCGAGCGAAGAGAATGACCAGCGCAGCGTAAAAGCTACTCGGTGGCAAGACGGCGATTTCAAGGAAACCCTCAAAACATCGCTGCCAAAGCATTGATGCATATAAGGTTAATCATCTTGGAACATTTGGCATCTATCGTGCATACAGATGTTAAGTGTCGTAGACTTCTGCAGACAGCAGGATTCAGGAGAGAAGCACTTCCGCTCATTTGGCTTCCAGGGTCCGGGATGTGTGAAGCCACCTGAAAGACAACCCGAATGAGCGCCAGAACATTCTGTTTTAAGGTGGCTGGATCATCGGAAAAAACAGACACTCCAGCCTAGTTGTTAGCATCAGAAAGATGGGGAGAACGACCTATATGAACGAATTGAATAGATGGTGCTGGCGCTCGGCAATCGCGGTTGGATCTATTTCCTTGGTCCTGGCCAGTGGTTGCTCTACAAAGAATTACGTCAAAAGCCAGACTGGACCTCTGGTGCAGAAAACCAACGAGCTGGATGATGCAACGGCGGCGAACAACCGCGAGATTAAGAGTGTTAACGAGCGCGCGCAGCAGGGGATTCAGCATGCGCAACAGTCGGCCGACACCGCTACACAGAACGCGACAAGTGCGACTCAGGCCGCGCAACAGGCGCAATCGAATGCTCAAGAAGCCGTGAATCGCGCCGACTCTCTCGCCAGTGTGGTGGCTGGTCTTGATAACTACAAGCAGGTCGGTGATGTGTCCGTTAACTTCGGGTTCGATAAGTCCAACTTGACAAAGAGCGATCAGGCACAACTCGATCAGCTTGGCGGGCAGCTCACTTCAGCCAAGAGCTACATTTTGGAAGTGACAGGTGGAACCGATTCAGTCGGTAGCGCTGAATACAATTACGGGCTCAGCCAGCGCCGGGCCGAAGCAGTAGTTCAATATCTTGCGTCGAAATATAACGTACCTCCGCACAAGTTCTACCTTATTGGAATCGGGAAAGACCAAGAGGTCGCAACAAACAAGACCGCAGCCGGTCGCGCAAAGAACCGCAGAGTGCAGGTACAGGTCCTGTCGAATGCCCCTGGAGTGCAGGGCAGCGCGGTTTCCGAAGTGCGCCAATAAAAGGCACCCGTTTTTCCCCCAGCCAATCCACTAAGCAAGCGACCGGAGCCGAAGGCTCCGGTCTTGTTTTTGAGGCGGAGCTCTTTATTGCGTTTTCACAATCACTGTGATCTGGCCAGAGTTGATTATGTGCAGCTTTTCTTGATGAAAAGCCGCGTTCGGCCTCCATTTCCTGGACTACACCAATCGTGATTGTGAAAACGCCGTAGCCGCGCCAGCGAGCCGCCGAACTACAGTGCGAGGTGTTTGACGTGTTCGGCGCGGACATCGGCGGCACTGAAGACACGGTAGAAGGGGGCGCCTTGCGCGGCCTCTTCTACGGCTCCGCGGCCTTTGGCTTCTTCGCGTTCTACCAGGCAGACCACAGCAACAATTTGCATTCTGGCGTCTCGTGTGGCCTCGATCGCAGCGATTGTCGACGCACCCGTCGTGCAAACATCGTCCACAATGATCACCGGAGCTCCGGCTTGGCAAAAGCCCTCAATGCGTCGTCCGGTGCCGTGCGTCTTCTCACCCTTTCGCACCAGAAACCCATCGATTACCTGCGAACCCGGAACCTCCAGAGCATGCCAGGCGCTCGCAGCCGCTACATTGCAGACAATCGGATCGGCTCCTAGCGTAAGCCCGCCGACGGCGCGCGGCTGCAGCTGATGCTCCCTGATCAGATCGAAGATCGCAAGACCGGTGAGACGGCCACCCTCCCCGGTGAGTGTCGTTGTGCGGCAATCGATGTAGTAGTCGCTGGTTCCCCCCGCGGACAATTTGAATTCCCCGAGACGAAACGATATGCGAGCCAGCATTTTGAGGAGAGCATTGCGGTGCGCGACAGTCATCAGCACAAGTGTACAAAAGCGGCGAGTCGGCGAGTCAGCGACGGCCATCTCGAAAGCGCAAAGATTCGTTGTAAGGTCCTCTAACGAGCTGACCCGGTCGTAGCTCGTTAGCTGACTCGCCGACTCGCTGACCTGCCGACTCGCTGATCATTGGTTCAGCTTCTCCAGGTGGCGAAAACCCTCGGTCCCATAAAAGAGCAGAACAAAAATCGCACCATTGTACGCGGCGTGAACAAGAGTACTTGCCGCGAGCGAATGCGCCCGCAACCGAACTAGGCAAAGTACGAGACTGACGGTGAAAAGAACCAGCAACGGCGCCCAGGAGTGGCCGAGCTGATCGGCGTGGAGCAAAGCAAAACCGATGCTCGTGAGCGATGCAGAAAAGACCAGGGCCCCCCCGCTCCATTGAGGGTCGGGAATCACAGGATCTGCCGTCTCGATCGAGCCGGCCTCCCCTCGAGCATCGCTGTCTAAGTTAGGAGCATAGCTGCCGATTCTATAGGTGTTGGGAGCCAAGCCTCGGCGCGCCCAGCCGGAGCTGTCTCGCTTCGTAACCCAATCCCAGGCGGAAGCTAGAGAAGGAAAGAGGAACCCGCGGAAAGCCAGCTCCTCAAAAGCTGGAGCAATAAACGTGCCGAAGACGGCGACTATCCAGACATCTGTCCGTGTCCGAAAGAAATCATCGATTGGCAGTGTCTTAGGAATAGGCAGGTAGTTCGAGAGCAGTTGAACCGCAAAACTCAGCAGAACACCCAAACCGAGGAAGATATACAGCCGTCGCCGAATCGCGGCCCCATTCCACCGGAGGCCGCGAGAAAAGGGCTGCCGCCACAGATTCGTGAAGATGGCCCAAGATAGAGCCCCTGCAATCAGATAGCTGATCGCCATGCTGGGAACCAGCAGACGCGGGTCGCGCAGCAAAGCCTGAGGACTCTCGTTTCCAAAGAGGTGCATTCCAAGCACAAGACCAAAAGCCGCGATCTCAGTGACAAAGAGGCTGACGCCGGCGATTACCAGGAGAAGCAGGGAATGGGCGATATTTGGAATCTGGCGCGTTTCGCGAGCAGGAGGTCGTGTTCGGGAATCAGCCTCCGAGGGCAAGGCGTCTTGATGCCTCTCAACCGGCTGGCCTACGCCGTCCCGCGGCAGGGGTTCGGGGCTACCGAGTTCCCCGGTATAAAGCGGCTGAGGCAGCGGAGATTGCTTTTCGGTCATGGATATTAGAGCGGCTTCCTCAGTGTTTCGGCAGAAACAATCTACCCGGGCGTCTGTAATCCAACGGTGCGTTGCTTGCGAGGTGCACTTTTCGCAGCGTCTTGATTGGAAACATGACCGTTCTTCTGGCCGGGAGTCGCTTGGCTAGTTGCGAAAGGCTTTAATTCACCTTGCGGGAAATAGCGGCGAAGAAATTCTCCGGTATGTGAGCCCAGTGTAGCAGCGACCTGCGCGGGGGTGCCCTCGGCGACAATCCTCCCACCCGCTTCGCCGCCCTCGGGCCCCAAATCCAGAACCCAGTCAGCATTCCGTATGACATCCAGATTGTGCTCGATAATGATGACTGTGTTGCCTAGATTCGTCAGCCGGTGAAGCACCTCGAGCAGTTTGCGCACATCGTCGAAATGCAGACCTGTCGTAGGCTCATCGAGCAGGTAGAGCGTTCGTCCGGTTTGCCGCTTCGAAAGCTCCCGCGCCAGCTTCATTCGCTGAGCCTCTCCACCGGAAAGCGTCGTGGCACTTTGGCCCAGATGAACGTAGCCAAGTCCCACGTCTACCAGAGTCTGCAGTTTCTGCCGTACTTGCGGGATGTCGGCAAGGACCGGAAGCGCATCTTCAATCGCCAGATCGAGAACGTCCGCTATGGAGTAACCATTGAATTTGACCGCGAGCGTCTCCTGATTGTAGCGGCGACCGTTACATACTTCGCATAGCACGTAGACGTCCGGCAGGAAGTTCATTTCGATTCGCCGCTGGCCTTCGCCTTGGCAGGCTTCACAGCGCCCGCCGGAAACGTTGAATGAGAACCGGCCTGGTTTGTAGCCGCGCTCGCGCGATTCTGGCAGCATCGCGAATAGATCGCGGATGGCCGTGAACACGCCCGTATACGTCGCAGGGTTGGAACGCGGAGTTCGGCCGATCGGAGACTGGTCAATCCGGATTGCCTTATCGATCTGATCGAAACCCTGAATACGGTCAAAGGGAAGCGGCTCTTCCCGCGACCGGTAGAGCTGTTTGGCCAACGCAGGATACAGCGTGTCGTTGATCAGCGTGCTCTTGCCCGAGCCGGAGACTCCGCTGACGACTGTCATGACATTCAAGGGAAAGCGCGCGCGGACATCCTTCAAATTGTGCCCGCGTGCGCCTTCGACTGTGATCCAGTTGCCATTTGGTACGCGCGGCTCTGCCTGGGAGACGATCTTCAGTTCGCCCGAGAGGTACCGTCCCGTGAGCGAACTCTCGGCGTCCATAATCTCCCGCGGAGTTCCCGTAGCCACTACGTGACCGCCGAGTTTGCCGGCGCCTGGGCCGAGATCCACTACGTAGTCGGCATGCCGGATCGTCTCTTCATCGTGCTCAACTACTAGAACCGTGTTGCCCAGATCGCGCAGCGATTCCAGAGCTTCAATCAACCGCTGATTGTCTCGTTGATGGAGCCCGATCGAAGGCTCGTCGAGTACGTAGAGCACTCCCCGCAGCCGCGAACCGATCTGTGTCGCCAGGCGAATCCGCTGGCTCTCACCGCCCGAGAGCGTGGCCGAACTGCGATCCAGAGAAAGGTACCCAAGCCCGACCGCATTGAGAAATTCCAGACGCTCGATGATTTCCCGGCGCAGGCGTTCCGCAATCAGCGCCTCACGGGCCGAAAAATGGATTGCCTGGACCGCTTCGAGCGCACGATTGAGAGGCAGGGCGGTGAAATCGGCAATCGAGAGAGAACCGATCTTCACCGCGAGCGATTCGGGCCGCAGGCGCTTCCCTTGGCACACTGGGCAGGTGGTCGCCGACATGTAGCTCAACATCCATTCGCGATAGCTCTCTGACTTCGATTCATCGAGCGAATCGCGCAGGTAAGAAAGGATCCCGTGGAAGCCGGTGCGCGGAGCTTCCGTCTGGCTCGGCCCATAGAGCAGCAGCTTCTGCTGCTTCTCAGTGAGCTGTTCAAAGGGCTTGCTGAGGTCGATCTTGTAGCGTTGCGCAGCCAGCTCGATCAGTCGAGCCAGATACTTCGAGCCTGACCCTGGGCCCATCGCGCCATCCAGAAGCGGTTTAGACCAGTCCGTGATCACTTTGACAGGATCGAAATCGTAGATGCTGCCGAGCCCGTGGCACTCTGCGCATGCGCCATAAGTGCTATTGAACGAAAAACTCCGAGGCTCCAACTTTGGAATGTCAAGGCCGCAATCGGGGCAGGCCATCGAAGATGAGTAAAGCTGCTCTTCTCCGCCGGAGATCCCGATGAGAACCAGACCGTTCGTCATCTGTACCGATTTTGCGACAGAAGCTTCCAAGCGCTTCTCCACTCCCGGTTTCAGAATGACGCGGTCGATGACTGCTTCAATCGTGTGGTTTTTGCGCCGTTCGAGCTGGATGGAATCAGCCAAATCGCGCAACTCCCCATCGATCCTGGCGCGAAAGCCCTGCTGGTCAAGTGAGTCCAGTAGTTCTTTGAATTCACCTTTGCGGCCGCGGACGACGGGAGCATAGATGGTGACGCGCTCGCCGGGCGCGAGGGAGAGAATGCGCTCGACGATTTGCTCCGGAGATTGGCGGGAAATGGGCTTGCCGCAATTGGGACAATGCGGAACTCCCACTGAGGCATAAAGCAAACGGAGATAGTCATAGATTTCGGTGATTGTGCCGATAGTGGATCTAGGGCTGCGGCTGGTGGTTCGCTGTTCGATCGAGATCGCGGGGCTAAGCCCCTCGATCGAATCCACATCGGGCCGCTCGATCTGGTCCAGGAACTGGCGGGCGTAAGCGGAAAGCGTTTCTACGTAGCGGCGTTGCCCTTCGGCGTAGATGGTGTCGAAAGCGAGCGAGGATTTACCGGAACCCGAAAGACCTGTTACGACCGTAAGGGTATTACGCGGAATTTGAATGCTGATGTCACGCAAGTTGTGCTGGCGTGCACCGCGCACGGTGATGTGATTGATCGGCATCAGCGCTCAAGAGGAATCTTTAGGAACATGGCCATCATTCAGAAGGGCCATAGGGGCTACACACTTCGGTATCGAAGGCAAGTACTTTAGGTATCTTATTCGTCAATAGAAACAGGGGTCAACGTGGCCCTGCTTCTGTCACAATCACCACCAGTGGAGAGAAACCTTCCGCTGATAACAGGGGCCCAGAGAGGTTGAGCAAGAGCCCGCAAGACGTGAGCGTAAGCTCAGGATAGAAGGCCAAATGCAAGATCAGGTGAATATGGTGATGCTGGTTTGCGCCGCTCTGGCTGCACTCGCATTCGGAGTGTTACTGGGCTATGGGACCTGCAAGGGATTTTTCGCAGCGCTGCGTACACATTCACGCTCGCTGGAAGCGGAACGGACGAAAACCTCTGTCGCTTCAACAATCGGTTCCTGAGGACGCTTCTTTCTAAGGCACGAGCTCCTTCAGTGTTCCAACGCGCAACCATCGCTTCAGCTGCATAAAACCGCTAGTCCACGAT
>DASYBJ010000703.1:0-2385 GCA_036500845.1 Acidobacteriaceae bacterium | reverse complement strand
AAAACCGGTATGAAACTCGGTAGCGCAAAGATTCGTGCAAAAACGGACATAGGAACATGAGGCGGTTACTCTTCTTCACTGACCGTCTCAACGGCCTGTTGTAACTCCCCAGCGAGGGCTCACAATACCGCCATGTGGTCTCCAACGAGTCGTGACCGGCGAGCGCCGCGATCTTCTCCAGGCTAACCCCAGCGTTCGCGAGATTTTTGCAGAAGCTGTGCCGCGGCGAGTGGGGTGTGACCTCCTTCAGGTTGGCGGCTTTTACGTAGCGCGCCAGCAGGACTTGGAAACCCCGCGGCGTCCATCGGCCGCGCTGTCAATTGGAAATCGGAGAGGTGTCAGTCTACCGCGAGACGGGAACACGGTCAGGATTGTGTAAGACAGGTTGCTGTCTTCGGCCAGCGGGGCGTTCCAAGGTGGCCAGTTGTCGTCTATGTCCTTTTTTGCACGAATCTTTGCGCTACCCCAACCACGGATGATGGCGGCCGGACCGGAAGGCTAGAGGGAACAGTTTCGGCGGGGGCAGCGGGCAAGTTGAACGTGGCAGGAGCAAGGGTGCAAGTGGAGGGTTTGGTCATCATGCAAACAGAGACAAACGGCGAGGGCAGGTTTGCATTTGACGGCCTGCCTCCGGGGCCTTATACGCTGACGGCCAGCGTGAGAGGTCTGGAGGTTGAGCAAACGGTAACCTAAGGGCCAATCAGGTCGTGCAGCTTTCGCTTCGACTCAAGCCAACAAAGGTTACAACGACAATCGACGTTTCGGCAGCAGAGACGGTAGAAGAAACGTATCCGTCTGAGCAACGCACCTTTTGTTCAGCTTCGTTCGGTGTTGAACTTGAGTGATGAGCGAAGCAGGAACAGTACGGAGGCGGCGGAGTCGGGTCGAAGTGGAGAAGCTGGTTGGGGAGTATGAAGCCAGCGGTTTGACGCGGGATGGGTTTTGTCAGCAGCATGGCTTGTCGGTAGCGGTCCTGGATAAATACCGGCAGCGGGTGCAGAAATGGGCACGAGCTGGCGCTGGTCCGATGCTTCCCATGGAAGTGGTTTTGTCCACAGCCCAAGGTTCAAAATGCGCTGCCCCGGCCGACGGTGGTCTGGTGGTCGAGTCGCGCAGTGGGCGTCGCATTGGAGTGGGTCGTGGATTCCATGCCGAGACGCTGGAACGCCTGCTGACGATATTGGACAAGGTGTAAGGCGGTGTTCGGGTTCGGACCGGCGACGCGGATTTATGTAGCAGCCGGCGTGACAGACATGCGGAAGAACTTTAATGGTTTGTATGGCCTGGTGCGCGATCAACTGGGCTGCGATCCTGCAAGCGGCCATGTGTTTCTATTCGCCAATGCGCGGCGCAACCGGCTGAAGCTGCTGGTATATGACGGAAGCGGACTTTGGGTGTGTGCGAAGAAATTAGACGGTGGGAGATTTCGTTGGCCAGAGCGAGACAGCACTGCGAAGAAAGTCGTGTTGAGTCACGAAGAGCTGGCGTTGCTGTTGGGGGGCATTGATTTGACTCAGACACGGTCACGGAAGTGGTATCGCAAGGCTCCGGCGGAAGAACCAGCAGAGTCACTGAAAACCGCATGAATACTGGACATTTCGCTCGTCCTGTTGCTCGTTGTCTGTTATTTAAGAGACATCATGAGCACGCCCTCTGAGCCGACTGTTCCTCCGAACCCGGATCCCTTCATGGCCGAGGTGGTCGCGCAACTGGAGAAGCAACTGGAGTCGGAGAGAAAAGAACTGGCCTACGCGCGGCTGAAGATTCAGGTACTGGAAGAGCAGCTTCGCCAGCAGCGCATTGCCCAGTATGGTCCGGGCAGCGAAAAGTTGAGCAGCCTGCAATTAGAGTTGCTGGACGAAGAACCCGCGGTGAGTCGCGATGAGGTTCAGGCAGAGGGCGAGCGGGAACCGGGAGCCTCTCCACCCGCCACATCGGGCAAGAAGAAAGGTGCACCGCATCCTGGCCGCCAGAGCTTGCCGGCGCACGTGCCGCGCGTGGAAAAGGTGGTTGCTTGTGCGCCCTCGCAGTGTGTTTGCAGCTGCTGCGGGGGTGAGACAACGGTGATCGGTTATGAGATCAGCGAGGTCCTCGACGTCAAGCCCGCCGAGTATTTCGTCGAGCTCACCAAGCGCGAGAAGCGTGCCTGCAAGAACTGCGAGGAGCAGGGCGTAGCTGCGGCGCCGCTGGCCCCGCGCATCCTCGACAAGAGCCTGGTGTCTGACCGCATCATCATCGATACGCTGGTCAGAAAATATGCCGACCACTGCCCGTTGTATCGACAGAGTTCGATTCTGAAGCGCGATACGGGCATCGAGATCAGCCGTGGAACCATGTGCGGCTGGATCATGCGGGTAGGAGAGCTGTTGATCCCTGTCGTCGGCG
>DASYBJ010000702.1:0-3132 GCA_036500845.1 Acidobacteriaceae bacterium | reverse complement strand
TAGGCGGTCAACCGCCACCAATCCGCCAAAATGGCTCTCAATAGGCCCGAAAGGCTTTAGACCTAATTCCTTTTTCTTTTTTCCATATCAGCCTGCATCGTCGCTTGCACGCGGTCCCAGGTTGGCTGCAGCTGTTGCGGGTCTCGGATGCAGGTGAAAAAGAGGAGCCGTATGTCCACGGGGGAAAGATATTCCGCCGAAGCCGTGGTAACCCTCGGGCAATGGTGGACCCCCAGGAGTTCCCACCGGTGGGATCACGGTCGGGAGTTGGAATGCATACAGGCTACCGCCTGCCAAAGCTTCATGTGGAAGGCGGTAGAGCCAAAGGCAGTTGTGACTGTCCTCAATCATGTTAGCGGACACCACGGCCAACTGGGCGCCATCTGCTGGAGCGGGCTCCTGGCAATTCCAGAACTGTATTTTTATTCCTCAATTCGTCAGTAGCTCACCGGCTCTTCCTCATGAACCACTCCGCTTGATAGCCCAAATCGGTCCTGGAGCACGCACAAACTTACCATGTGCATGAGCAGCTGATCGCACGTGGTGCGTGACCCTGCATCCATTTCCGGCAGCTTGTCCAGGAGAGCCACCACAGCCTTCTGGGCAAAGAATGGCATCTCCTTGAGCGTCTTGCCTCGCAGCGTATCCTCGACGAACAACTGGAACGCGTCGTTGGATCTTAGCGTTGCGGGCGGGCTGAAGAAGGGATGCTTTTGCCGCTTGTACACCGTATCTGTAATCAAGTCTTTCACTGCTTCGCGCAGCACATATTTCTCCGTCATCCCGCGGATCTTCTGGTTCAGGGGCTGCTGTGCAATCAACTCCACCAGCTTGTGATCCAGGAAGGGCACCCTGCCTTCGATCGAGTGCCCCATTTCCATTCGGTCGCCCAACATGGTCAACATGTACGTCGGCATCATTGTCTTCGCCCACAGATACAGAGACTGGTGCACGGGATCACGCCCCCGCAGCTGCTGCAGCATGCCCGTGTCGTCCAGGATGTTGTATTCGCCCTCGCTATATGCGTACTTTTCCTGGAACCACCCTGCCAGCATCGGGCGCAGCCTTGCCGCAAGCGCGGAGAAGGCTTCGATCCACGACGGCGCAAACCCCAGCACCCGTTTCACAGCGTCCACTTTGCCTCGGCTGTCATCCGGCAGCAGCAGCCCGTTGCTCACTGTATTGCTCTCCTTCAGCTGAGCCAGGAGCCGTTGAACTACTTCCGGATCCTGCCCTTCCTGGTTGTAGAGCAGAATGTCACGCCTGAAGTGCGGATACCCGCCTAAGATCTCGTCCGAGCCCTCGCCCGTTAACACGACTTTGTACCCCGCGTTTCTCACGCTTCGGCTTAGTAGATACTTAGCCACTCCATGTGCGTTGACACATGTTGTTTCCGCTTGCGCAATCGCATCTGGAAATGCATCTGCCAGGTCTCTCTGCCGGATGGGAATGGGATGAAACTCCGCACCTGCCTTCTGCGCCATCTCCCGTGCGATGGGTCCCTCGTCGTACGCTGGATCCTCAAAGGTGAGCGTGAACGCCTTCACCTGCCCGGGATGATGCCTGGCCGTCAGCCCAATCACCGAGCACGAATCCAGTCCACCACTCAGATAGACGCCCACCGGGACATCTGCGCGCAATCGCAGACGCACGGCTTCCTCCAGCACCTCGCGAAACTCCGCCGCATACTCTCGATCGCTTCGCTGAGGACCCATCGCACCCGTCGCCGGATAGTTGAAATCCCAGTACTGGTTCAGCTGCACATGCTTGTCGGTCACCAGCATGTAGTAGCCCGGCGGCACCTGGAACACTCCGCCATAGAGAGTTCGCATCTGGTATCCGCTACGGTTCAGGCTACGGTACACGCTTTCCTCATCCCATCGCGCCGGCACTCCGGCCGCAAACAGCGCCTTTACTTCTGAAGCCAGGTAGAGCTGGTCGTGGTGCCAGGCATAGAACAGGGGCTTGATGCCGAAGCGGTCTCGTGCCGCAAACAGCCGCCGCCGGTTTGCATCCCAGAGCACCAGTGCAAACTCGCCTCGGAGATGTTCCAGGCAGTGCACCCCAAAGTCTTCATAGAGATGCGACGCTATTTCGCTGTCTGACTTTGTACTTAAGCGATGCCCTCGTGTTTCGAGCTCGCGCCGGATCTTCTCAAACCCATAAAACTCTCCGTTCACGACTATACGTGTGCGTCCGTCCTCGCTCGCGATGGGCTGGTCGCCTGTCGCCAGGTCAATGATGCTCAGGCGCGCATGCCCCAACCCGACCCTCTGGTCCTGCGAGATCCACTGCTTCTGTGCATCCGGCCCCCGGTGATACAGCGAGAGCGTAGCCCTTTCCAGCATGACTGCCGAAACTGGCTCACGGCGCGAAAACATTCCTACGATTCCGCACATTGCATGATCCCTTTGAGCAAATTGACTTACTGCGCGCGCCAAGCTGCTCATATTGAGCTAGTCCTTTTGGGCAGCTCGAACATCGGCCTGGTGCACGGGCCATGCGCGCTTACCAGCTACAACAGTTGACTGAACAAAAGCCGCAGCGTCGTTGCGCTTTGGTACTTGTCTCATTCAGAGGATAGGGAACGGCTGAAACAACTGCTTGCAAAACGGAATCATTCTTGCAAAATGAGAGGGATTTCTCGGTCGCGCCCGCGAAGCATCCGATCAACCCTGCACTCTCCTTGACAATTTGCGGCGCGACGTTCGCCGCGAATAACGCTCGCTCTGATGATTTAGGAGTATTCCGGTACATCGCAAAATTAACCAATTGTGAAGGTGTTTTAGCTTTGAAGAGGTCTGCCACAGTGATTTGCTATATGCGTCCCGAACTCGTTACCGCTTTGTTGGAGCTGTTTGCACCAAAACCAGTTAAGGATAATTGCCCCTTCCAAGAAGGTGAAACGAAAATGGCTAAGAAATATTACGATCACGATGCTTCACTAGGTCGGGCGTGAACGTCGAAAGGCCGCATTCTGCTGAAAAGGTAGTACATTTGTGCCGATCCTGACTAGGCATTGGACGCAATCTGTAATGCAATCCATTTCTACGTGACCGGTTGCAAGTGCAACCGCTGCGATATAGGTGAGTTCCCGGCGGTGCACTGCGCGTCTCGCGAAAACCAGGGAAA
>DASYBJ010000701.1:0-5689 GCA_036500845.1 Acidobacteriaceae bacterium | reverse complement strand
GGGTTAACAAACCTTCAAAAGGATCCGTTCGTTCGCGGCTTTCCCAATCGCTGCACAAGATTGTCCCGCACTGGCCAAAAACATCGCGGACACGATCCCTCAAAGATAGCGTATGTCCGCCATCTTGCATCGGGGCTGCAGGCATTTCTGGAGCAGAAAGAAACACGGGCTGGAATTCAGCCCAGAGGCATTCTCTCGGCCCTGTTGATACTTTGCCGTCGTTTGCGCAGCCTATGCTCCCTATGCAACGGTTAAGAAATCAGTGACTGTACTGGGTCGGCACAAACGGCAACGTTGTTCCACTAGTGTCCGGTATCGTTTCCATTTGTATGTCGTACTGCAGCGAGACGTCATCGAACGTCACCTTGTAAAATCCGTTCTGCGCCACACTGAACTGGGTATCAGGCCCTCCGCCCGTGGTGTTCGTTAAGGTACCTGCCAGTCCCTGACCATTCCCCCAGTCAGTGCCGGTAAAGTTATTGGTATTGGCAAATTTCAGTTGTTCGCTACCCGCGGGCATGATTACGTTGTCCGCGACCCACTGCCCTCCCACAAGCTGCATGCGTATAGGCGTCCAGCTGGTAAAGGTTCCAAAGAGGAACATGTTGTCCTGGTGTGGCCCAGTGGCGTTGAAGGACTGCACCTGCGGGACTGCGGCACACGTCGAGCTGTTTCCACCCTGCTTCGCCACTACGTATACGGTTCCGGCCTGGCCCGTAGGTTGAACATGGTTCGATTGAACGACCGCTGGTCCGAGCGCAATTTCATACGTCACAGGCAAGCCTGAGCTGGCGCTCGCCGAAATGGTGGGTGGCGGGTTGTTGTAGCTCCAGTCGGAGATCTGGTTGAATGTGATGGATTGCGGATTGCAGCTGCCTCCTCCTTTGCTTAGCTTCAGGACCATACTCCCATGCGGTGGAAGTTGCACGGACACGGAGCTCATCGGACCCAGGTCGGCACGCTGCCAGAGGTCTCTCACGACGACAGTTCCCGTCACTCCTATGTCGCTGAACGACACTGACCTCGTCACCGGAGTAGTCTCCCGGTTGAAAAGCCCGACAACCTTGTCACCATTCGACATTGCCCCGGTCCAGATCTGGCTGTTCTGGTTTGTCGGGTCGTTGGTCATTGGCTTCCCGACGAAGTCGTCGGCGTTCAGGGCAAGCATCTCCGGGTTCTGGTAAACCCACAGGCTGTTGCCGATCGTGTTGTACTGGTCGGCGACGCCCACCAGCCCGCCCGTCATGATGTGGGCCGACATTGCAGTCCGCCTCTCGGAATCCGTTGCGTACGTGTTCATCCTGATGAAGTCACCATCGAGCCGAACCTTATTCTGGCCGGAGAGGTAAGACCAGTAAGCCAATCCATCCATAGCGTTCGCATACTGTGACCACAGGTTAAGAAACCGTTGTCCCCGGTTTTTGTCGCTCAACTTATTCCACTCGCCGTAATCGACATCCTCATCGACTCGGATGCTGTGGGCGTACTCGCGCTCTACCTCTGCCTCGTTTTGTAGGTTCGCCATGGTAATGCTCAGATAGACGCCGTACTGGTCGCACGCCTCGCGCATCCAGCGCAAAGCAGTCACATAGTCCTGGTGTGAGTGCCCGGTCCCGACCTTGCCCAGGTAGTGATCGTACCCGGTCTCGTACCAGGCGAGAAAGTCCACGCGGATGAACTTGACCCCCATATCGGCGTAGTACTTGATGTATCCCTTCACGTATTGCTCTGCACCGGGCCGGTCGACCGCCAGCCACTGGAAAGTAGTGTTTCCGGGAGACTGACCAGTGATGCCGCAGGCATTGGCGGAGTTTTGCGTACCGTTGTTAGGGGAGTTGGGACCGCCGCTGGACTGCGGGGGCGAGGTGGAAGTAGAGGGGTTCTCGATCAGGCTGCTGACATTAATGTCCGTCCCGACGATTTTCGTGTGGGTGTCCGACGGGTCGACATGGAGCCAGAGAGGGTCGGCGTACATCCCTAGTCGCATCCCCCGCGATTGCAGGTAGGCCGACCACCAGGCGAAATCGTGCTCCCATAATCGCGAGTGGGTGCTGCGGTACCCGTTCTCGCTGAGTTCCTGACTGTCGCCCCATCCGTCGACCTCAATCATGTTATAGCCAAGATTCTTCAAGTTGGCGTCGACCCAATTGATGTTCGCAAGCAACTCGCTTTCGGGGATGTAGTTGTAACAGACATTGAGATGTTGCCTGATGATGTTGTATTCGTAAGTGCTCCAATAGAGCGGCGGCTTGTATGGATCGGTCTGGCCAATCGCTTGCGAACCGGCCATGGCAAGCAGGCTAGCTGCTAACACGCTTTTCCAATGAGTGCTCATAACCTTCCTCCTTATAGAGGAGGCGTGACCCGGGCACTTGCCCTCCGGATCACGCCCGGCGTCACGCCAGTGTGATCTGCCCTTTTAAGAGTTACTCCGTTCGTCACGGGAGCCCCTCGCATCAGCGTTGCAGTGAGATAGTCTTCACAACACTACCGCCGGTTGGCGGCGTCGGCGGAGTTGGAGGAGGCTGCGGGTTGGTGGGAGTCGCTCCTTTACGGTGGACCACAATTGTTTGGCCACTTAGGCTGTCGAGACTGACGCTCAGAGTACCCGCGTTGGATACAGTTCCAGCGTTTTGATTGCTGACGATTTCCAGAGCTGACTCCCCAGCGACCTGTGACGCCGGAATGCCCGGAGGTATTTGCGTAAGATCGACCTGGACCGAATTAGAACTACGCCCGTAGTTCAACGCAGTAATTGCAAGGTCGCCGCTGGGGAGCGTCATCGCGTATACGGCAACCGCTTTGTTGCCGGTGGGCGGTATCGCATTCATCGTCGCGCCTGCAATGTTGTACTGCTTGCGAGCCGCTAGCATTTGCTTGATCTGGCTGGCGAACGATTTAGGGTTCTCGAGTTGGGTGGGCAAATCACCGTAGAGCGTCTGAGCCTTCGGCATCTGAAGAACTGCCGACGTAGTCGCACTGGGGTCGTTGTTCATCAGGTCTACGGCGCCACGATTAATCCAGCGCCAGTCGCCACCCGCGGTTAGATTGTTAGGGACGGAGGACGCCGGGATTGGCAGGGCGCCGACGAGGTCCCAGGCCGAGATCCCGAACGCACCCGGCTGCATGGCGTTCGCCATGGCGACGAGTACGTGTGCCTTTTGGATTTGCCCGACCTGGTCGGCGGTGGCGTGATATGGGTCCGTGATGCCGATCGCGGGGGCGATGAATCCAGCGAATGTAGTAGCGACACCGTCTTGCGCGGGGCGGTACAGCTTGTTGTAGGGTTGGGAGCCCACGGTTGAGCGCATTGTGTTGAGGATGTCGTTATACACTTGTTGGCCGCTGAATGTCTGGCCGTCCAACTGCATAGTCTGCCGGGATTGGACATCGATGAGCTGGAAAGTGATCTCATCATGGTTTTGCAGATCATGAAGGAGAGTGCTCGGCGGCACACCTACCTGCAGGAGCACGGATTGCGCGAGCCGCAAATAGGTTGCGTCCTGGGTAATCAAGGGCACGAGGACCTGGGCGCGGGTGAAGAAATCGTAAGACAGGTCAGGGCCGTACTGGGAATATTGCTTCACTTGCTCCAGTGGAGTGTACAGCTCCTGATACGTCCAGCCTCCGAGCTTGCGGGCCAAATACGCCAGATCATTCGTGTTATCGATTGACAGCGGCTGCAGGTAATCCTGAGCCATCGTATCGTTGGTGTCGGGATCGATCGCTGTGAACGGTGCGGCGTCGAGACGGAGGAGACTGTTGCCGCGATCGACGATGTTGCGGGCCGTGTCGCCATAGTTAGCGCGTTGCGCAGCGAGGGACGGATCGAGCCAATTGGTCGCAGGCTGGGCCGGTTTGAAGACATGGAGATAAACCCATCGGCGTGTTTTGCCGTCGACGCCAACAATCTCAGGTGTGGCGCTCCAACCGCTCCAGGTGTTGGCCTGTGGGTCTGCGTCGGCTGAGTGGATGGTGCCGGGGATATAGCCCATGGTCTTGAGCTGCTGGGCTTGTGGAACAGGGACGAGTGCAGTCCCATTGGGATCGGAGACAGTGGGCAAAAGGTTCCAAAGATTTTGCGGAATTTCTACCATATCGTACATACCGGGGTAATCCTGGTACCCACGCTCGGCGAGCCGGAAATCCGCCCCAAGCCCGGTATGCAGAGGCACCAGATCGCCCCCGATGATCGCATTGTGCTGCGAGGCGTTTTGGACCAGCTGCTTGAACTCGTTCTCGGTACCAAACACCGGGTCTAAGTCCAGCGAGATGCGGTCGAACCAGCCGTCAATGGTCGGGGTGAAACTCGTTCCTGAGATTCCCCCCGCGCGTTCGATCGGATCGGTGTGCAGAAGCTCGATTCCGACGCTCTGCAAGGCGTCCCATTCCGCGGAGTCGCTCCACGTGGCAATCACGTCCGTATTCGGTTTCGTGATAACGGAGGCGGGATAGTAGAGCAACCAGGTCGACGCCTTTTGGACTAGTTGGCTCGGTTCTGGGGTCTCGTAGTGGTGGCGCCACTGCACCCCCTGTCCGGAGATAGTGCTCGCCTCCTGTTCGGCCTGGTAGAGCATTGAATTCTGTTCCAGGAATTGGATGTATTGCGGACTGTCTTGAGCAAAACTGGTCTGATGGCCGGCAATGGCGATACAGATGACGGCGATCAGAGCCAGGCTGCCGATGCGGTAACGCGTCTTGATATGTGGCATGGCTCATCCTCTGGGGCGGTTGTGAACTGCGTAAAACTAGATCCAGTTGTGGTTATGCTCGCGCTCGATGGTGCGTGACCTCTGGAGCGGGGAGCGTGTGATTGTGATGGAGTCGGCCCAGCGGAGGCGTTGCGGCCCGGCAGTCGGCGCAACCTGGATAGGCACCCTGAACGCCCCTCGAGGCGCCCCCGAGTTGCCCAAAGGACGTCGAAAGCGTGCGCCGCCGGCTCTACGGCAGGGGCGCTGTCCAGAGGGGGTTTCATGTGTTCTTCTTTAGAACGTGCGGGAATCAATCCATCGAGCGGGCACGATCACCACAGAGGATGTGCCAACGTTCTGTCACTGAGCATACGTGCACGATCAGAAATAACAATTCTTCCCAAGCATAGATCGAGGCTCTGAAAGCAGGTGTAGGACACGCTCTGCTGGAAGTAAAGAGCAGCGCTAAGACTTTTGCGTTACAAAGAGCAAAGCTGTTTATGGACGTTGGGAACACCGGCTCGCGAGCGGATAAATATCAGCTGAACGCCGCCCGGAGACGCGCCGCGGTGAACGGCACGAGTCCGAGCGCCTCGCAAATCTCAAAAACAATACCGGACATTGGGGTAAATACCCGATGTCCGGTCTTTGGCTTGATTTGCAACTGCGCCGGGCACCACAAGTCTCAATTGTTCGAGAACGCCTACTTCTGTAGCCCGTTTATCTCGCGACCATTTTGATGCAGAGTCAAGGACGTGACCTCTCCTTTCTCCTTCCTGGAGAACACGATTTGGGCATCCACCACCTTCAAAAAGAACTTCGATTCCGACGCTGCGAAGGGGGGAACTTTGGGTTGGTTGTCGCTTGACTCATCAAGTCTGATGATCGCGATCTGCTTGTGTCGACAAGAACGACCTGCTTGGGCCGATAAGATAAGTAAGAAGGAGCCGTGGGAGAAAGGCTGTGGAAGCGTGGTCCGGAAAGCACTGGCGAAAATC
>DASYBJ010000700.1:0-8122 GCA_036500845.1 Acidobacteriaceae bacterium | reverse complement strand
TCTGCACGAGATACAGGATCTTTGCACCGAGGCTCCTTTCTTGGAGCTTCAAGTGCAGGCGGGCGAACAAGGATCGGTAGCGGCGCCGATATAGGATCGAGATGCGCCATGGGTCCGGGAAAGTAGAAACCATCGCAATCGATCCTAATGTTTCTCAGGACATGACGGGAAAGCCGCTGGGGAAGATGAAAGGTTCGAGCGAGACAAGCCGTGTCCCTGTGGGAGTGGGGTAAAGTTCAAGCATTGCTGCGGTATCGGGTAGGCGTGGTGCAAGCAGCGCCGGGACTCAGAAATCAATCGCGTTAATTAGGCAAGGATCGCAAAATTCATTCCAATTCATTCTGGTCTTCCGTATTCGGGGTATCAGGTTACTATCTCGGTCAGCCGTTGGGTTGTGAAACCATTCACTTTTTACTTTTTTAGTCTTGGATCCAACGGATATCCTGCACTAATTCCTGCGGGTCGCACCCACATACGGACCGAAGCAGGTCGATGCCTCCATGCAGGCACGTAAATCGACCGGGTGCTATACGCTTTTATTGCAAAAACTGGGTTATGCGCTGCCAAAAGCGCACTCCGTAGCGATCAAGGTGTTGAACGATCCAGAAATGGAAGTGGCTCAGGATGCCGCTCCGTCGATCTCCAACTCGATTGAACAGTAGTCTTCAGACAAAACGACCCTCTAATGACCCTCTCGTGACAACTCTCGCTCCGCCCAGTTGTAAGTTATCTCAGTCAGAGCATTTTGGCCTTATTCCCAGACTCGTCTCGCCGGTCAGGATGCCCGACAAAAGCCATGCCTTAACGTGAAATACCTGCATGGAGCCTTCCTCTCGATCCGAGGATCGGATGCGGAGTCGACCCCGATCCAAGCCTCGAATCAATGACTCCGTGCGAACCGGGACATACGAGACTTACACAGATTCCTAAACCCAAGGAGATCAATCGTGGAAAAGTTGAATCGCACTGCCGAAGTCGAGCAGGGACAAGAAGTTGTCGCGCGGAAACCCTGGCAAACCCCAATTGTCGAAGAGTTGCCCGTGAATCAGGCCGAGGCCAGTTTACGGGGCGGCTCCCACGACTTAGGTATCTACAGTTAATTGCGCGCAGCAGTGGCCGAGCGTCCGATTTGACCGGTAAGGATTTCCCGTCAATGCACCATGTGATTCGTCGAATGGAGATGCCTTTCCTCGGGGTTATCGGTTCAGGGGCAGGGGTCAGCCTAGATGGTAAAGCTGGCCTGACTCAGACACATTCTTGTGTGTTTGGCGGCTCCAAGCTATCGCTCTGGGGCCGCATGCCTGACGCTTCATCCGGCGGTCAGTGCGTGCTGCTCTCCGGGCAGGTATTCGGACAGGCGGAGCTGGCGCGCGAACTGGGAGTGGAGCCGGCCGATGAGCCGGCCCTTCTGCTGCACGTGTACCGCAAGTGGGGCGCCGAATTCTCGAATCACGTACATGGCAACTATGCCTTTGTTCTGTGGGACACGAACACGCACCGGCTGCTGCTGGGCCGCGATCCCTCCGGATGCTGGCCGCTCTACTATACCCAGCGCGGCAATGACCTGATCTTTGCCAGCGAAATTCGCCATCTGCTGCGTTGGCCGGGCGTACCGGCGCGCCCGAACGAGCGGCACATTGCGCGGTGGCTTGCGCTGTTCCCCGAGCCGACTACTGAAACTTTCTTCGATGGGATTTTCCGGCTGCTGCCGGGAACCACGCTATCCATCGAGGATGGGCGCATCTCCGTAAGCCGTTTCTGGCAGCCGGAGAAGACTCCGCTGCTCCGGCTGCACGATTCGCGCGAATATGCCGAGGGCCTCGTGGATGTGCTCGAGCGCGCGGTACGGGATCGCATGACGGGAACATCTGCGATTGGCTCGCACCTGAGTGGAGGACTGGACAGCTCCTCGGTCACGGTCACAGCGGCGCGGCTGCTGAGCCAGGAAGGCCGCAGGCTCTTTGCCTTCACGGCGGTTCCGGAACATGCCGTTGAGTTTCCCGGCCGGTTTACCGACGAGGGGCCGCACGCGGGCGCGGTAGCAGCCATGTACCCGAACATCGATCACGTTCTGGTGCGGCACGGGGCGCATTCGCCGTTTTCCCTGATCGATCTGTTCAACTCGACACAGGAAGAGCCGGTCTTCAATCCGTCGAATTACGACTGGGTCTATGAGATCTGCCTGCGGGCTCAACAGCGCGGCATAGAGACACTTCTGATCGGCCAGTTGGGCAACTTCAGCATGAGCTATAGCGGTGATCACGCGTTGCAGTCTCTCTTGCGGGAGGGCCGCTTTGCGGCCTTTGCGCGTCTGGCGCGGGACCTACACCGCCACGGCCCACGGCGCTGGCCGTCCCTCGTACACGAGCTGCTTCGTCCGTGGATGCCGGTGCGTGCGCGTCACGCAATCGACCGTCTGCGCGGTCAACTCACCGCCACGCACGAGTATTCGATGATCCGGCGGGAATTCGCGCGCAAGCATGACCTTGGCCTGATGACGCTGGAGCAGCGCCACGCCAGACTCGACAGCCGCGCGTTGCGCCTTTTGTCTCTGCGTCGGCCCGATTTTGGACCGTTTGCTTCTGCCTTCCGGCAGTTGACCGGCGTCGGTATGTCCGACCCTACGGGCGACCGGCGCGTGATCGAGTATTGCCTCTCCGTTCCTGTCGAATACTGCTGCGAGAAGGGTGTGCCCCGGTCCCTGATCCGCAACGCAATGATCGGGCGACTGCCGGAGCAGGTGCGCACTGAGCGCCGCAAGGGATTGCAGGCAGCCGATTTCAGCATCCACTTCGAGGCGGAGCGCGCAGAAGCCCTGGCTGAGTTAGAGCAGATGAGGCAGGTGGACCTGATCGCCCATGCGCTCGACTTGCCTGCAATGGAAACCATGCTGCAACTGTCTTCGTCGCAGGCCGACGCACACGGCGGGATGCTGAGCCACTGGCCCAAGCTGCTCCGCGCTCTCTCGCTGGGGCGCTTTCTGCGCCGTCTGGAGGATGGAACGCTGTTCTCCGTTTCCGAACAGTTGCCCAGCGTGGCGGTTCTGGCAGACAGAAGCGCCGCGGTCCTGGGCGATGCTGGGTAACGGAGGAACAATTGTTCTAACTCAGATACCTGTTATGCGACGCACGCTCTGGCTGCAACAGCATTTTCGATTCTTCTCTCCATAGAGTGTGCAGATGCTAAGTGGCCCGCCGCGGCGGATACGGTATCGGTGGTGGCAGCAAGGGAATCGAAAATGCTCTTAGGTCGCAGCTCTGCATTTCGGCTGATGCTCGCTACTTCCTGGTTGGCCCCGGAGCTGTGGCGGGACCATCAGGATCGAGTGATTCGCGCGGCCCTGAATTCCGGCCTGGACTGGGACGAGTATCTCACGCTCGTCGAGCGGCACAGAACTCCGGCTCTGAGCTGGGAAACCCTGAAGCGGGTGTCGGAGGCAGATCTTCCGGCACCTGTGAGGCAGGCGCTGCAGCAGCGCAGCGCCGCCTGCCGAATGCAGGCGATGCGGCTCACTTCGTTGCTGATGCAGGTGCTCAAAGATTTCAACCAAGCAGGCATACCCCTGATTCCGTTGAGGGGTCCGCTTCTTTCGCTCGAACTCTATGGCGACTTCGGGATTCGTCATTCCCGGGACATCGATATCATGGTGGCTCTTGGGGATATGTCCAGGGCTCAAGCGCGGCTTGAGGAGATGGGCTGGCGAGTGCACTTACGACCAACGTTCAGCCCCCGGCATACTGAGGTGTTTTTACGGATCAACCACCACATGGTTTACTGGCATCCGCTGCAGCGGTGCCTCCTTGAGCTCCACTGGCGTACGCAATGGGAAACGCTCGATCGCACAGCCGGCCAATGGGCGCGAAGCACCGCGTTGGTCTGGAACGACCTCAGTTATCGGGCATTAAGTCCGGTTGATCTCGCTCTCCACCTTTGCGAACATGGCAGCGGGCACGCTTGGGGCCGGTCGAAATGGCTGGGTGACCTAGCGCGCATGTATGTCGCGAACTACGTGGATTGGAATGAGGCTTACCGGACTGCCTGTGCCGTGGGCGTGGAAAACTCGCTGCTGCAATGCCTGTGCCTGTTGAAGGAGTTGCACGGACTGCCTGTGCCCGAGGCACTGCGCGAGGCGGCAGGGCGTCTTCCCGCTCTGTTGCTTGATCGCGTGGCCATGTGCATGCTGGCTCCTACCGAGGTACATCTAACTCCTTTTCTGGCAAGGTCCCGTAGGATGGTGCTCCGGCTGCGTTACGAAGGCTTGCTTCGGCCTCGCAGATCCTGGCGCCAGGCCTTCACGGAAGTGGCGTATTGCAGCCCCGACTTTGAACTGCTGCGTCTTCCCGATCATCTGTTCTGGCTCTATGTCCTGCTTCGGCCCATTCTCGTGGTTTGGCGATGGCTCTGCCACATCGCGCCAAAGCCGTGAACTTGCAGAAACTCGCTATCTGGAACTGGTCGAAATCCTTACCTGTTCTGGTCCTCGAACCGATCTTCGACGTGGATCTGCAGCCGGATAGTATGCCTATCGGCGCGCCCGCAGCGCACTGGACGCGGTAAGACACATTCATAAGCTGATCAACACTGGCCATGGAGATTATCGACGCAGATCTCAGCAGCTATTTTGATACTCTTCCACACTCCGAACTTTTAAAGTCGGGCGCTCGCCGAGTCGTCGATGGTGCAATGCTCCATCAGATCAAGATGTGGCTAGAAGCTCCATTCGAGGAAACAGACGAGCGTGGAAACAAGCGTCAAGCACGCGCAATCGGACACCCTCAGAGAAGGCTGCGACAGTGGCTGTGTGCCAAGCACAAAGAACAGTGGCCAGCGACCAAGAAATTTCCAGAAGCCTCAAAGCCTACGAGGACAACCTGACCAGGCAAGTGGTTCTCGATCTAGGCAATGGTTCCCGTTGTTCCTCCCAAGTCCAACCGCATCGATCCGTGGGACTATGATCGTGCCCTCTATAAGAAGCGCAATGAAATCGAACGGCTCTTCCGCAGACTAAAGGTTTCCGCCGCATCTTCTCACGCTTCGAAAAGTTGGATGTGATTTTCCTCGCCTTCCTGCAGTTCGCTCTCATCATCGAGGCTCTCAGATTAGTGTGAACACGCCCCAGTTCATTGAGCTCTAAGTCTCTGACCGCATGATTTCAGTTCTTGTGTAACGGAAGTTCCGGCGCGGCTTTGTGCGAGTTAATTCCCAGTCGATGGTCACGCAGTCGCGATTCATTCTCTGGTTCCAGGCTCTGGCCTGCGACCGCACTTGTCTGATCGAAGGGATGCGGCGCTTGCCCAGGCACTTGCGACTGAATAGGCTGATCTCGATTTCGGCCTGGTTCAGCCGGCCACTTAGCGCTAGATATCAAGTAACCGTCAACATCGGCGGACAAACCTTTTACGATCTGTCGACGTACTCCAGGCTCCTTGCGCACCTACAATTGGTGGCGGTAAAGATATAGCGCGCAACCAGCGCCGAAATGAACATCAAGATCGTCACCGTGGTTCCGACTTCAGTTTGCATAGTAACCACGCAATCGCGCCCGCTAGACGTGCAGAAATCGGCAATGACGGTGCGGGATCGAATTTCGACGTTCATTTGGCACAAGAACAATCCACACATGATTTAGCAGGAGTAACATGACTTCACTCAATAACACCCTGCAATATGGTCCGTATCTTCTCTGCGGCTGGCGTGTGGAATCGGCCATCCCGCTGCCGGAGTTGACGGCCTGGAGCGGAGCGCAGGAATGGAACGGCGAGGGGACCATCCGGATCGAATTGCGGGAATCGTCTCTGGATGACACTGCCGCCGGCTTTTGCGCGAATAGCGAAGACGACGTCACACTCCGCGTGAAGGGTGTCGCGGGCTTTCGGGTGAATCCTGGAGCCGACCACGTGACCGTTCAGCCGGAAGAGGGCGTGGATCCGCTGTTGCTGCGCGGCTATCTCTTCGGATCTGTGCTTGCAATTCTCTGTTACCGGCGCGGACTGTTTCCGCTGCACGGTTCGTGCGTGCTTTTGGATGGCGAGGCCGTGGTCTTTTCCGGCGCGAGCGGAGCGGGGAAGTCTACCCTTGCGACGGCGCTGGCGCGGCGCGGTCATCCGCTGCTCTGCGATGACGTTTGCGCGATCGACCTGAGCAATCCCAGGCGGCCGATGCTGCGGCCCGCGTTTCCGCGCGTCAAGCTACTGCCAGACGCGATTGATTGCTTTCAACTGGGAGAGGCAACCACCTATTCGCAGGCAGCGCAAGGGACGAAGGGGCACTTCGGGATGGCCGCCATTCAGCCGATGGAAGCAATTCAACAGCCGGTTCCGTTGGCGGCAATCTACGCGCTGGATACGCCTGCAGGAGATAAAGTGGGCCGGTCACTGCTCCGGGGCAAGAACGCGTTCGTTTTTCTCGAAAGCCAGGCCCATCGTGGATGGATGGGCCGCAATCTCGGTTTACACAACCAGTTATTTGGTCATATCGCCATGCTGGCCGCGGCCGTGCCCGTATATCGTCTGGACCGTAGATGCGCACTTGACCGCATGGATGAAGTTGCCTGCCTGGTGGAAGCAGCGCATAGCGCGGTTTGCATGCCCGCCGGACGGGAGTTATGCCAGTGACCGCGCAATTCGCGAGAGGATGCTCGCGATGACCGACAACAGCGTGATTGCCCGGCGCAAAGGATGGATTGCGGCGTGGGTCGACGACAATCTTATTATGATGCACGCCGAGAGCAGCTTCTATTTGAATCTCACGGGATCGGGCGGGCGTATATGGGAGCTGCTGGAGTCGCCGCGCAGCGTTTCGGCTTTGTGCGAGACTCTTGGCCGCGAATTTGACATCGCGCCCGACGCTGTGCGGCCAGAGGTGCTTGCGTTCCTCGATCAATTGCTTCTGCGAAAGGCCATCGATGTCTATTCTCCGACTCTGGCGTAAATTTCGCGGCCTTTCGTGGAGACGACGCTCTCTTCTGCTCGAAGCAGCGTTCTGGCTGACCGTGGCCAGGCTCGCCGGCGTGTTTGTCTGCTTTCCGCGCATTGCTCGCCACATCGGCTGTTTGCATGCTCCCGCCGATCTTCGGGCCGATCCGAGCCAGGATCGGACGGTCGCGCGCGAAATCTCCTGGGCAATCGACCGGTCTGCCCGCTTGCTGCCGGTGCAGCTTGTCTGCCTGCCGCGAGCGCTGGCCGCGTGGCAGATGCTGCATCTGCGGGGGATTTGGAGCCGCGTCCACTGCGGCGCGTTGCGCGACCCGGAACGGGCAACGCTGACAACCCATGCATGGGTCGACGCCTGCGGCGTGGAGGTAACCGGTTATCCCGAGGCGCATCACTGCGTCGAAATCGGTTTCTTCGCGCAGTGAATATCCGGCGGACGGAGGATTGCGGCCGTTTTGGCGTGCGGGTTGCAAGATCGGCAAGGATCGAGTCGAGCGCATCTGGTGTCGCGAAGAGATGAATGTACCGAAGAAGCAGGAGCCGCAAGGAAGGCTGAGGGTCAACGATGGTTCTTGTCTGCGGCTGCGGCCAGCACATCCCAAATTAAGTGTGGAGCTACGACTTCATGAGTGCGCAGACGCATGATCGGTGTGCGCATCTTGAACCTGATCGACGAGTATACGAGGGAATGCCTGCTGATCCGCGTCGAACGGCGCCGGTCGAGTACCAAGGTGATCGGAGCCTTGGCTGATGTGACAGTGTGAAAGGGAGTTCCGGAGCACATACGCTCAGACAACTGCCCCGAGTTTGTCGTCAAGGACTTGCGCCTGCAACTTCTTGGATCCGACGCACTCTATCAAGTGAGGGATAAAGAGTGATCAGAATAACTAACGAGTCATGCTATGTAAAGGTTGTCGGCGCATTTTTCACCATTCCGGAGAGGACCGCGATACGCTCTGTTTTGCGATTGCTTCTTCCACTCGCCTTGATTTCTTGTGTCGGCAGAGTTGCTGGGCAGGTAGCCTCGATAGATACCGCCCATTCAAGACTTTCGATCCATGTGTCTAAAGCCGGTGTCTTCTCTGGGTTTGCTGACAATCACGAAGTGGAAGCACGCATTGCGAAGGGAACCTTAGACGCAAAAAGTGGACAACTAAGATTGTCCGTTGATTCTCGCCAGATGCAAGTCC
>DASYBJ010000699.1:0-3163 GCA_036500845.1 Acidobacteriaceae bacterium | reverse complement strand
CGTGGGGATCGTCTCGAAGAATGGCATCCTTCTGCTCGACGCGGATGACAAATTTCGCGCAGCAGGTTTCGCGCCGCGGGACGCGATGATTCAGGCAGGCCGCAGACGGCTGCGCCCCATCATGATGACCGCAGTTGCCGCCATTGCCGGCATGTTGCCGCTGGCACTCGCACTGGGCGCGGGTTCCGAGATGCTGCAGCCCCTTGCCATCGCGGTGATCGGCGGCATCCTGATCTCCATGATTCTTTCTCTTGTCATCACGCCTGCGGTTTATTACTACATGACCGAGAAGAACTAACGCGCATTTGGCAAAGCATGAAGCACCACGAAAATGGGTGCCCCATTCTCCGCGCCGTGCTTTTCGGCGCGGAGGGTGGGGGAGACCACGACAGCTTGCACCAAGACTCTTAAATTACGCGCCCTCACACGAAGGCCGAGGGCAACATTTAAGCACCCTCATGAGAAATGCACGCTAGCTGTTGACGTACAAGAGTCGCCGCGTTGAACGCGAGAGCAGCCGCATGGTGATCGAGACAATCGGCACCAGGAGAAAATCGTTACAATCCCCACATCACTGCGCCGCTGCTGCTTGATCGTTCAGCCGCCTCCTCCGATAGCACGCGCCAACGTCCGCGGCATTCCTGGAAGTCGGCGATGACGGTGCCGAATGAATCATCTGTGGAAGTAGACTAAGCGACTGTTAACACAATTAGGACGAACAGCGTTGCGAGCGGAAACCAAGCCCGGCGAGGCGGGGGCCGAAGGCTTTGGTGGCTACAAGGTCTAGGCTGATAAGAAGAATGGCTTGGTTGCTCGCCTCAGGGCTTCGTCTTTCGCCACGCAACTAGGGGGACGGGACCATTTCCCCGGCCTCGTTGTCGCTCGTCGCTCGAAGATACACGATATTCGTCGCTCCTCGCTTCTAGATCCTGAGAAAATTGGCTCCCGTTGCTGTCGTCCTAATAGTGTTAACAGGCCCTAGAAAATCCCCGTCAACGTCTGAAGGTTTGCCAGAGCAACTCGATATCGAACTTGACCATCGGCGAAGGCATTCCGAGCGAGGCTCAAGGTGTTTGTTGCATCGACAACCTCAAAAGCAGTAGCCGAACCCAATTGGTAGCGCAAAGTACTCAGGCGAAGATTTTCAGAGGCCAGATCAGCTGCTTCCTGCAGTGCTCTAACTTCCGAACGAGCTACCGCTGCCTCGTTATAGAAGGAATGAAGGTTAGCCAATGCTTCGCGCTGCACTTGGGATAATTGCGCTTGCGCTTGAGCTTGGCGATCCGCTGCTTGGTGCAGCTTGCTACCCGTTGAGCCCCAATTCCATATCGGAAAATTCAAAGTTCCGGTAATGAAGTACCCGAGATTTGGTAGCTTGCCTCTTTCAGGAAGCGCAGCATTCGTGCTGTGCAATGCGAAGGCATTCGCCTCGATTCCATAAACCGCTTCCAACGAAAGCGTTGGAAAGAAACCTGCCCGGGCAATCGTAGTGTCGGATTTTGCCTGTTGAAGAGCGGCCAAAGCCGCTCGCACATCTTGGTTTTCACGGCTCGCTATGACACTTACATCTGTGAACGGAGGTAAAGCTGGCGTGTTGTCGATGTCATCGACCGCAGTGAAATTTTCGTTCAGGCGAGGCGATAGCAGAACCGCCAAAGCCAAACGTGCATTCTCCATGGCCAGCTGTGACTCCTGGAAGGCAAGTCTCTGTTGATCGAATTGAAGCTGGGCCTTAATCACGTCGCCGTGTGCAGCCTCACCGGCTGTCTCTTGAAGCTGTGTCGTTCTTAGAAACTCCTGCGCGCGAGTCATAACCTGTTGAGCGATAGAGTATTTCCGTTGCGCAACGATTAGTCCGTAATAGGCCTTCGTTGTAGTCACTAGCAGCCCGCGGCTGGCGATTTCACCCTTTGCCTCTGCTAATATTTCTCCGGCCTGTGCACGATGGTAGGACGAGAGAGTAAAGAATCCAGCCGGCATGTCTTGATGAAGAACACCCCAGGCGCGATAAACGTGTACCCCGTCGTTCGTAACAAACCGCCCATTCGGAGTTTTTCCATTGCCTTCAGTGCCCAGATATTGCTGTAGGTAGCTCACAGAAGGCAGCAGGGCCGCTCGCGCCTGGACCCTGTCCTCATGTGCAATCTTCGTGTCGTTCAAGCTAGTAATATACTGTGCATAATTCTTGCGCGCACGTTCGATTGCATCTTGGAGTGTAATCGTAACCGGTGGAGCCGAGTCCGTCGCCTCTCGTGTTAAAACCACCTCGTCTGTAACAGGAGCCGCGGGAGCACCCGCATTTTGGGCGGAGCACACACTCCCAAGACAGAAAACGAGGGATCCGAGCAATCCCGTTCCAACCTGGATGAGAGTGCAGGGGCTATAACACCGCACTTTGAAAATCGAGAACAATGCAAGGACACGGTTTCGCATCTGAGGTATCAAGTCTCTCCCTTCTGCTTCGGCTGATTACCGAGACGCCAGCATACAGCTCCTAGCTTAAGTCGGCATGAAGGAACCCATTGCCCCCTTCAAAAAGGTCCGATTGAGCTGGTGCCGAACCTCGCAGACGGACCCAAGCAAAACTTCCTGCGTGCGAATCAAACGTCAACGGATTAAAGGAACTTTTCGCAAGCGTCGTTTTGGCGACAGGATTGAAGATTGCGGATAAAGTTGAGGAATGGAGCCAACTTCTGCATTTGGCAAAGTATGAAGCACCACGGAAATGGGTGCCCCATTCTCCGCGCCGTGCTTTTCGGCGCGGCGGGTGGGAGACCACGACAGCTTGCACCAAGACTCTTGAATTACGTGTCGCCCGTTGCAGCTACGAGTTGGTGTGGTCTTTCTCCCGAGTCAGCTCGTCAAACAACCACGCCTTGGCCATCTTCCAATCGCGCTTGACCGTCTCCGGCGAGATTCCCAGGACCTCCGCGGTTTCTTCGACGCTCAATCCGCCAAAGTAGCGCAACTCGACCACGCGGCCTTTGCGGCCATCAATTGTGGACAACGACTCCAGCGCATCGTCCAGGGCCAGCACTTCGATTCCGCGAGCCTGCACGCCCACCAACGCCTCATCCAACGGCACACGCAGCGCATTGCCGCCGCGCTTGGCGTACCCGCCGTTGCGCTCGTGATCCACCAGAATACGGCGGATGATTTGGGA
>DASYBJ010000698.1:0-4902 GCA_036500845.1 Acidobacteriaceae bacterium | reverse complement strand
TGGTTTGATTTGTCCGGTGCCGCTGACGATCGAGATTAGGTTCTCCCGAACGACTCTGCCGGTGAGCACCTTCGCATAGCCCGACTGCGCGCGCATCACAGCGAATCCAACAAGGGCAGCGGTCGCTAAGACAGCACCTAGGATGAGAATTAACCTTTTTCGATTCATTTGCCGCCGTGTTCGGTTGAACCACTTCCGATTACCGTTGAGGCCGCTCCTATGTTACCCGAGTAACTGGCCTATGTCGTCACTTCATGCGTCGCCGGACCGCGACAGGGTTGCGGATCAAACTCGCCAAATCTAGAGCTCTTGTTCAGGCTCGTGCTCCGAGCACTTTCAGCGGACAACCAAGCCAAGCAGCCTTACGCCTCGGTGAACTACGTCCACCTGCGCTCCGATCCGGAGCAGCGGCGGATCTTAGTTTCCCTCAAATCTCGGGATTCACATGTGAAGTGGCAGTGATTTTCACGAATCATCATAGCAGGCACCCCCGAGCGATCCAAGACAGCGTGACGTGTTTCTAAATCATTTGTAATCAGAGGCTCCCTCGCTACGGCTCGCCGTGGCCGTTTGCCAAGAGATGCGGGTCGAGCTGTCTATTCGGTTTGAAGGTCGCATTCGCTCACTTCTCCCGTCCCCCCGTTGAAAAAACCGCGATTACAGATTCAGAATTGAGGCGTCGAATCATCGCTGGTTAGGCCGAGCGGCCGAGTGTCCGGTGGTGACCAAAGTGCACGATGTTCGCTGGCCTAAAATGGTTTGTGCGGCCGTGCAGGTTTGGGGACCGATTTCCAATTGCTCCTTGAATCGGGGCGCCGAAAATTCTAGAATTGACGGGCCGTAGGAGTATGGAGCAACTTATGCCAAGGGTTCGTTTCGCCCTTCTTCTTACCTTTTCCCTGAGTTTGCCGATCTTTCCCGCAGCTCAGGCTCAGGCCCCCGCCGCTCAGTCCAATCCGTCCTCGTCCGAACAGAGCCCCCCGCCTAACGCTCAGACCGACCCCTTGCAAAGACCCGTAACAGACAAGCAAAAATTCAAGCAGCAGAAAGAGCTGAGGAACGAGCTGAAGGGTCCATATAAAAAGTGGGTTGACGAGGACGTTCGCTGGATCATCACAGACCAAGAGCTCAAGGCTTTCAGGAGCTTGTCGAATGACGAAGAGCGCGACAACTTCATCGAGCAGTTCTGGCAAAGACGGAATCCCTCTCCCGACTCGCCCGAAAACGAGTACCGTGAAGAGCATTACGCACGCATTGCTTACTCCAACGAGCACTTCGCCGCAGGTATGCCAGGCTGGAAGACCGACCGCGGACATATGTATATCGCGTATGGCAAACCGGACAGCATTGACTCTCACCCGAGCGGCGGGACCTACGACCGGCCTATCGACGAAGGCGGCGGCTCGACCCAAACATATCCGTTTGAAGTTTGGCATTACCGTTACATCGAAGGAATCGGCGAGAACATCGACATTGAATTTGTAGATACGTGCATGTGCGGCGATTACCACATGACGATCGATCGGTCGGAGAAGGACGCGCTCCTCCACGTTCCTGGAGGCGGCGCCACCCTATATGAACAGATGGGAATGGCGAAGCAGGCAGACCGGTTTCAGGGCGGTCTTGAGAGTCTTGGGCCCGGCCCAGGCTCGAGCTCAAACCAAGCCAAACAGTTCGACCGGCTCGAGACGTACGCGAAGTTATCCGCGCCACCAAAGATCAAATTCACTGACTTGGAAGGTTTTCTCGTAAACCACAAGGTTCTTAGTGGACCATTCTTCCCATTTGAGGTCCGCACAGACTTTGTGCGCGTTACGGAGGATACGGTTCTCGTCCCGATCACGCTTCAAGTTAAAAACAAGGACATCACCTTCAGCACTAAGGAAGGCGTGGCGAAAGGGGAAGTGAACGTACTGGGTCGCGTGGCTACCATCACCGACCATGTTGTGCAGACATTTGAGCAAACCCTCTTGGTAGAGGAACCGGCCGAGCTTCTGGGCCAGTCGCTGCAGCAGGCCTCCGTTCACTGGTGGGCCCTGCCGCTGCGGCCAGGCCGCTATCGGATCGATATTGCCATTAAGGACGTCAACAATCCGGATCACGTCGGGACTTGGGCGGAAGGGATTGTGGTGCCGAAATATGATGATGAAAAGCTCTCCGCATCATCCTTGATTCTCGCGGACAAGATGGAGCAAGTGCCCACCAAGCAGATCGGCACCGGACAATTCATCATTGGAAATACCTTTGTGCGCCCGCGCGTGAGCGCCTCGCCTTCCGATCCCGTCAAGTTTCACCGCGACCAAAAGCTGAACTTCTGGATGCAGGTGTATAACTTAGGGATCGACGACAAGAGCAAGCAGAATTCAGCGACGATTCAGTATCAGATCGTGGATCTGGCGAGCAATAAGACGATTCTGGATACCTCGGAAAGCAGTAAGGCAGTGGGCGAGAATAGTGCGAACTCCGATCAGTTGACAGTCGAAAAGTCTGTGCCTCTGGCCAGTCTGCAGCCGGGAAAATATCAGGTAAGAATCACGGTGAACGACAGCGTTTCGAAGCAAGAGGTGGGTCAGTCGGCCCCCTTTACGGTGGAATAGGCTCTTTGAGGAGTACGCTTGCGATGTCTCTGGGTCTAGCATTTACAATGGATACCGGACGTTGCATATTGGCGTATTGAGTGAAGTGATAAGAAGGTCCTGCCAAATCGCCATTTTATGCGCGCTGATTGCGGCCGAGGCTATCCCTGCCTTGGCTGCGGGTCTATCTACGGCAGTCGTTGGGGTCGTACGCGACTCCAAGGGCACGCCTCAGATGGGAGCCATGGTCGAGTTGATGGCTGCGGACTCTACAGTCATCGCGCAGGCTTACACCGCGTTGAACGGCGCGTTCTCTTTCGAGCACGTCGTTCCCGGCACGTATGCGATGAAGGCAACGGGAGCCTCGTTCCTTCCAACGTTGCGGGAAAACCTACGCATCCGCGGCAACAAGACGGTCATCAACCTCACGTTGAATACACTTTTCGAGGCGATCCAATGGCTGCCTGCTGAACCTCGCTCGCCCGACGAGCCGGCAGACGATTGGAAATGGACCTTGCGGTCCTCGAGTAATCGGCCCCTGCTGAGATTTCTCCAAGACGGCCCGTTGGTCGTAGTCACCGGTGCGGACAGTCAATCGGGGCCGCAGCTTGAGGCCAGGGTTGTCTTATCTGCGTCCTCGCGGGATTTTGGACAGAGCGCTCCGCATGGTGCCTTCGAAATTGAACACTCGAGCGATAATGGCGGGCATCTGATCTTGCGGGCTGAGTTTGGTCCCGACGTGTCCCATAACGACCAATATTTGGTTGGGTACGAACAGCCGCTGGGCCCGGCACGAGAGATCCGCACTGTCGTCGCCGTCCAGCACACCCCGAATGTCCAGGGTCAAGGTGGATCCCAAAATTTCGAGGCGATCATCTTCCGTGGGGCTGAGTCAGTCCATTTAGGGCCCAATTTCAAGGCGGCTTTCGGCAATCAGATTCAGGCGGTGCGCGGGCCGAACCAGATCACCAATAGCGCGCCTTTCGCGGATCTTTCCTGGCATTCCGGCGGGGCCAGTGTCGCCTACAGTGTCGCTACGTCACCGGTCGTGCAGAGCGCCGACACCATTGCCGACAGCGCTACCCTGGCTCCGCAGTTCTCTGAAACCGGCGGAGTCCTTCGCATTCAGCATGGGTTGCACCAGGAGCTGCGGGCCGAGGACGATACGTCCGGGCTTCGTGCGCTGATCGCGGTATATCGTGATCAGGTCCGCAATCCGGTCATTGCCGGTGGTGGATTCCCGTTTCCGTCCGACTACGTAGACGGGAACCTGCTCTTTGATCCCTTGGGACAAGTACTCCGCGTGGCAGGGCCGGACTACTCCGGTTCTGGATTCAAGGCTGAGATAGAACGGAAACTTGGGGAAGGGACCTGGGTTTCCTTCGGATATGCGCAGGGAATTACGATTGTCTCCCCGGTGCCTGCTAGAAATCTCACCGTAAGCGAGGCTTTGGCTGCGCTCAACGCACAAAGGTCTCAAGCTTTGACCGCTGCGGTTAGCGGCAGGATGCTTCACACTGGAACCCATGTGCGCGCCTCCTACCGCTGGCAACCTGCAGGAACACTTACTCCGGTCGACCTCTTTGATAACTCCGCGCAAGATGCCTTCCTGAGTTTGGTGGTCCGTCAGCCGATCCACTGTGGCAGACTCTTGCCGAATGGCACGGAAGCCCTGATTGCGGTTCGCAATTTGCTGGCTCAGGGATACCGTCCCTTCCTGACTTCTGACGGCAGTACCTTGTATTTCGCTCAGGCGAATCGAGCTGTTCAAGGTGGTCTCTCCTTCAGCTTCTAAGCGCATTTCCTCGATCCGAGCCCTGAAGATTTCAGCTTTGGGATTGTGCTATAGTCTGAATTGGCGCGACCGAAAATCACGTGCCGTCTTTCCTTTACGGGTGTTCTTCTACACCCGGTCTACAGATGGACGCGTAGCTCAACTGGCAGAGCATTCGACTCTTAATCGACAGGTTGGTGGTTCGATTCCACCCGCGTCCACCATGTTTAAACTCCCAACCATCAAGCAGATATCGATCAAAAAATGTGCCCATCCATAAAGTGCGGTCGGCTCAGTGTGCCCAAGAATGTGTCCAGCTTCTGACACTGCCGGCGGCTGCTGTCGGAGATTTCTGGCCTTATTGCGGTCGTTAATGACCGCGCGTAGCGGTTCCAACTCCTGATGTTGATATGGCTCCATCGACCTCAGCCTGGAAAGCAGATCACCTCCGAGCAGAAGCAACTACAGCAAAGTGGCGAGCGGAGATTGCTGACAGGCTGTCACCAAAGCAAAGATCGACGCGAGGATGGCCGCGGCGCATGAAGGTTATGT
>DASYBJ010000697.1:0-7906 GCA_036500845.1 Acidobacteriaceae bacterium | reverse complement strand
AGACAGGTGGCCAAAGATTTATACAAACCGGGCACTGGAGACCAAAACACGGAGGAGCTCCTCCGCAGTCTTCGGGAACTCATCCAGGGAGCCCGTCAAAGGGCACTCCGGGCCGTTGATGCTGTGCAGGTCCAGACCTGTTGGGAGATCGGGCGGCACATCGTCGAGTTCGAACAAGGCGGTTCTACCCGAGCTGGATATGGAACTCGTTTGCTGCAGATTTTGGCCGAATCTCTTGGCCGGGAGTTTGGCAGAGGGTTCGACGTGTCGAATCTTAGACATATGCGGGTGTTCTACCAGGCCTTCCCAATTCGCGACGCGTTGCGTCCTGAATTGAGTTGGACGCACTATCGCACTCTGCTCAAGCTGGAAAGCGAGCCCGCGCGAACCTGGTACATGAAGGAAGCTGCGAGCCAAGGCTGGACGACTCGCGCTTTGGAAAGGCAAATCAACACGCTCTATTATGAGCGTCTCCTTGCAAGTTCTGATCGCACCGCGGTTGAACAAGAGGCGAGCCGCGCTATCATCCCTCTACAAACTCCCCGTGACTTTGTGAGAGATCCGGTCATGCTGGAATTCCTTGGCCTACCGGGAGTGGGGCGGCTGCTCGAAGCGGACCTTGAAAGGGCACTCCTCGACAACTTGCAGTCTTTCCTTCTGGAACTCGGCCGCGGATTTGCATTTGTCGGAAGACAATATCGCATCAGCACGGAGTCAAAAGACTTCTACGTTGATCTCGTCTTCTACAACTACTTGCTGAAGTGTTTCGTCTTGTTCGACCTTAAATCTGGCGAGCTAACCCATCAGGACATCGGGCAAATCGACATGTACGTCCGAATGATGGACGAGCGGAAACGAGGTCCCGATGACAACCCGACGGTCGGCGTCATTCTTTGCACCCAGAAGGACGCTTCAGTAGTGCGCTATTCGGTTCTACACGAGAATCAGCAAATATTCGCGAGTAGATATAAGCTTGTGCTTCCTTCCGAAGAGGAACTTCGAGCGGAACTCGACCGAGAGCGCAACCAGTTAGCAGCGCTCGCCGACTCAGATCAGGTATAGGACTCGCGCTGATCTCTCAAATCCGCGACGCGGTGCGTCGTAAATCTGGGAGCGGTGGCATTATTGACGCAAAAGTGAACGGACCGCTATGCGATTCGCGTTTTCCCCCCACCCTTCGCATCGTAGCCGGTTTGTTTTTAGAGAGCATGCAAAGTTGTGGGGTGGTCACGCTGAGAGCGGTCCATCGGCGAGAGTTGAGATCGGCCTGAAGCCTCGATGCCAATGGCGGAATGCATCTTCGAGAGTCTCGTTGAGCACGTGAATGCGAACGTCGATGAAACGCTGAACAGTGTAACGGTTCCATCGCATCTGTTGCTTCTTGGGGTAGCAGCCACATCCAAACGAAAACCACCGTTAGAGTTGGCGCTAGCCCATAAGTCATTGAATTGATGTGAAGGTGGACTCTTTATCTCGGACTCGTTAGGCAAAATCGCGCGAAAACAGCCATCGCGCAGGTGAACTCTCATTCATACCGAGAATCAGTGACTTAGGTGCCTTTTATCTCCCGATTGTTCCTTAACGGTGGTTTTCGTTTGGATGTGGCTACTACCCCATGTTGCCCAAATGTTCACTAACACGACCTTGCCCCTGAGCTGGCTAAGAGTAATCTCGTGCTGATCCAAGTCTTGTAAGGAAAAGGCGGGGGCTGGACCTGAAACGGCAGTGCTTGCCTCCTGGAAAGGGACCGGAGCAACACACTGTAGTCGAGCTCGACTCGCGAGCGCTCCGAACCCTAGAAGACCAACTGCAGCTAGAAACACAAATCCTGCTTTCCTCATTCTCGATGCTCTCCTGTTCTTCAACAGCCACAATGGATCGCTGGTGTGTCAGTATATTCAATTATACGATAGAATAGTGGAACAGTCGTAAGATCAAGCGTTCTCTGACTGAGAGGCTGGTTCAAGTCTGTTGGCTGAAACTTCTCGAAAAACCCACCGCGATCATCCCTAGATGACCTCCTAAAATTTTGCTTATCGCAATCGGTTGATATTCAATCGGTGCATTGAGTAGTAGAATAGTGACCATGAAGGCGAAGCGGCAATTCAAAACGGAACTTTATGATCAACTGGCGCGTCTCGGAAATGCACTGGCAAATGGACGACGGCTTGAGCTCATCGACCTTCTGGCGCAAGGTGAACGGACAGTTGAATCCCTAGCTGGCGAAACTGAACAGCCGATCGCAAATATCTCTCAACATCTGCAAGTCTTGCGTCGCGCGCGTCTCGTCGAATCTCGGAGGTCGGGTACCTATATGTACTACCGACTTGCCAGCAACGAAGTCATTGCTCTGTGGACTGCTTTTCGCGATACCGGTGAAAGTCAGATCAGCGAAGTTCGCGAGTTGGTTCGCACCTTTTTTGAAGATCGCGATCGGCTTCAGGCCGTCTCGCCGAAGGAACTAAAGAAACGACTTTCAGATTCTGCGTTGATTGTTTTGGACGTACGCCCCACCTCAGAGTACGACGCCGGACACATTGCAGGTGCGCGATCAATTCCGATTGAAGAACTGCGCGCACGCTTGTTGGAGATTCCGAAGACTAGCGAGGTAGTGGCCTACTGCCGCGGGCCTCACTGCGTTTTCTCCGATGAAGCCGTTCGATTGCTTCACTCCAAAGGCTACAAGGCCAGTCGCTTGGAGGCGGGGTTCCCAGAATGGCTTCTCTCAGGATTCCCAGTGCAGCATTCTTCGTATTGACCGCTTTTTCTTCATCGCTCGCATCACACGCAAAACTTGATTCTCGACGAGGGGAACACGATGGTAGAGGAAGGGGTAACGCTGGAATATGACGAGCGCGGCATCGCGGTTCTGACGCTCAATCGTCCTGAGCGGCGGAATGCGCTTTCTCTGGAGCTAATTGCCGTGCTGTTGCGGTGCCTAGATGAGCTCGACGAGAATCGAGCCGTTCGGGTCATTGTTCTGGCTTCTACCGGCACCGTGTTTAGCTCGGGACATGATCTGAAGGAGATCGCGAACCCTCGCGACTTCGAGCATGAACAGATCTTTTCGCTATGCATCGACCTGGTGACTCGTCTTCAGCGATTTCGGGTTCCAGTCATCGCTGAGGTTCAAGGTCCGGCTGTTGCTGCCGGTTGCCAGCTGGTGGCCAGTTGCGACCTGGCGGTAGCCTCGGAGCAGGCACTATTCTCTACTCCTGGTGTGCGTATCGGGTTATTTTGTACGACTCCTATGGTTCCGTTGAGTCGCACGATTGGACCGAAACGCGCCCTAGAAATGCTATATACGGGCAAAGCGATCGACGCCCGCACGGCGGAACGCTGGGGCCTCGTAAATTATGTCGTGTCGTTAGATCAGCTTCGCTCGACAACATGGGAGTTGGCTCTGCAGATTGCCCAGGTGAGCCCTGCGGCGATCAAATCGGGCAAACAAGCTTTCTTCAGCGAGCTAGACCTCTCGTACTGCGATGCGTATCAGGATGCGCGATTGAGAATGGTTCACGATGCGAAGACGCCGGATGCAATCGAAGGCGTAGATGCGTTTCTGTCGAAGCGTAAGCCACAGTGGCCTTCAGGTTCATCCGAGGAGCCAAGTTGCATTGGCGAAGGCTAACGGTCAACGAAGGTTGCTCCACGCGAGCGACCTAATCGGCAGCATGTGCCTTTAACAAACACGTTCCTATGCGCGTCAAGCGTGTGGACCAAACGATCTGGCATAAGAGGTGAGCGACCTTGAACCCGATGAATGAAGAAGTCTACGGCCTTTCTACAGTTTCTGTGCATGCCGGTGATGAGCTGGACTCCAGAGGTGGCATCCACACACCGCTATACAATCACTCAACTTTTGGGTTTTCCTCAACTAAAGATCTTCTGGATGTAGTCGAGGGCCGCATAGCAGGAAACCTCTACACCCGCTACGGTTTGAACCCAACCATTCGATCGGTGGAACAAAAACTTGCCGCCGTGGAGGGTGGCGAGGCCGCACTGGTATTCAGTTCTGGTATGGCGGCCGAGGCCGCAACCTTCTTAGGTCATTGCAAGAGCGGCGATCATATTATCTGTATCGGCGACGTTTATGGCGGAACCTTCGAACTGCTAGAGAGCAACTTGCCAAACGTTGGAATTAAGACCACCTTTCTCCTGGGAAAAGAAATCAATCGCCTTGAATCAGTCATCACCGACCACACTCGTGTTGTCTTTTCGAGACGCCCACGAATCCCAATATGGAGATCGTTGATATTCGTAAGGTTGCGAAGATAGCGAAAGCAAAAGGGGCCATTACCGTGGTCGATAATACCTTTGCTTCGCCTGTCAACCAGTCTCCACTTAAGCTAGGTGCGGACCTTGTGGTTCACAGCACGACCAAATATCTTGGTGGCCACAGTGACCTGACAGGCGGCGCAGTTATCGGACCGGCGGCACTCGTAAAATCTTTGTGGGGTTGGCGCAAGAATCTCGGACAGATTATGGCCCCCGAAGTTGCGTATCTCCTGGCTCGCAGTATCCGCAGTCTTGTTGTGCGCGTTCGGCAGCAGAACAGCACGGCTATGCAGGTGGCGAGTTTCTTTCTCAGCATCCCAAAGTCAAAAAGGTGAATTATCCCGGTTTGCGCGAATTTGAGGGCCACGACCTGGCTGTATCCCAGATGTCGGGTTTCGGCGGCATGATTAGCTTTGTTTTCGATGGCGATGCTGAATCAACTGCGGCGGTCGCAGACCGTTTGAAGCTGTTCACGATCGCGGCGAGTCTCGGCGGAGTGGAAAGCCTTGTCACGCAACCTGTAACCACAACGCACCACGGCTTGAACCTTGAGGAGCGCACACGACGTGAAATCGTTGATGGCATGATTCGTCTATCGTGCGGCTTGGAAGATCCACAAGATCTCATTTGTGATCTTAAGCAAGCACTTGGATGATTCAACGCGACCGTTTCGGCGAAGTGCAATACGTATTGAAGAATTCTCCTGAGTGCATCTACGTCAATTGATCCGTGAGCGTTGATCGTTTGTGCCGGAGCGGTTTTCCGACCTCTTGTAGTGACTCATCTGAAAAACCAAAGGTACGGGTATTGATCTGCTTAGCATATTCAATTAATCTATTGATTAAAAGAACAACCTGCGACGGAGGAACAGTGAAAAGGCGAATGATCACAATGGAGTCAACCCGTGGCACGATTTGGAATTTGATTACCATACTTGGCTTACTAGCGATGCCTGGAGCCCTGAGACCCGTGACAGTATTGGCGCAGGAGCATCCCGCTGGAAAGGCTGCTGTTCAGGAATCCACGATCGCATTGAGCGATGTGGCCTCATACCTTGAAACCTACGTGAAGCAGAACTCGGGCGATGGTCTGTACTCCATCATGGACAACGAGACACATGAGCAGCTTGCCCTCCGACTCGTCCGAATTCATCGTGAACGTCTCTCTCAGGTCTCGCCGGACATGTATTTCGTCTGTACCGACTTCAAAACTGCCGACAATGTTCACGCCTACGATCTTGATTTTTTCATTCACGGAACTTCGACTGATGACCTCTCCGTGGTGAAAGACAGGACTTCGATTCACAAGAAGGATGGCGTCCCCCGCTACACGTGGGTGTTCGACCAAAAGAAGCAGGTTTGGGTGCAGAAGGCGGGTAATGCGAAAGCTGCCGAGCATCCGCACTCGTAAAAGAAAGGTTGATCTGAGATGATACTTCGTCAGTTCTTACATACCTCGCCAGCCGTAGCCATTTCATACCTTGTCGGCTGTGGAGGTCGCGGTCTTGCCGCCATTGTCGACCCTGTCGGTGATATCGAACCGTACCTCCATGCAGCTGAAACGGGCAACATGCGCATCGCATACGTAATCGATACGCATATCCATGCAGACCACGTATCATCCGCGCCTGCACTTTTGAAAGCCACCGATGCCGAGTATGTTCTCTTCGCAGGAGCTGACGTTGGCTACTCTTTCCGAGGGGTGCGTGACGGCGAGTTGATCTCTTTGGGGAATGTTGAAATTGGAGTAATGCACACGCCCGGCCACACGCCGGAACATATTTCGCTTTTAGTCTATGACCACACACGCAGCGACGAGCCGTGGTTCGTGCTCACTGGCCACACCTTCATGGTCGGTGATCTAGGACGAACGGAGCTTGCAACCTCCGCTGAAGTCGGTGCGCGTGACCTCTACTTCAGCTCCCGCAAGCTGTCTGCCCTCGCCGATCATGTTGAGGTCTTGCCTGGAGCCTTTGCAGGTTCAGTCTGCGGACGGGCCCTGAGCGGCAAGCCGGGTTCCACTATCGGCTTCGAAAAGCGATTCAATAAGGCGCTGCAACTCGCAGATGAGAGCGACTTCATCGCCTTCATGACGCGGGACATTCCGCCACCGCCTCCTGATGCTGCACATATCCGTGAAATCAATGCTGGACGCGGACAAGCCAGTATCGAACTTGCCCACGCTGAGACGAAACGATGATCAGTGATACGGGGACAATTCAAAGGCCGGACTCAACCATTCGGCTCGGGCTACGGGAGAACTGGCAACAGTTCTCCTTGCTCGTTCTGATCAACGCCTTTGTCGGTGGGATGGTTGGTATCGAACGCACCGTTGTTCCTCTCATCGGCTCAGAGCAGTTCCATATCGAGTCGACGGTACTTATCACGTCGTTCATTATCAGTTTTGGCGTCATCAAGGCGTTCGCCAACCTTGTTTCCGGCCACCTCGCGGATACCTGGGGGCGCAAGGGTGTCCTAGTCATCGGATGGCTGCTTGGCCTGCCGGTGCCATTCATGATCATTGGGGCTCACAGCTGGCGGTGGATAGTCGCAGCGAATCTGTTGCTAGGGCTGAATCAAGGGTTCGCGTGGTCGATGACCGTCATCATGAAGGTGGATCTGGTCGGTCCGAGAGGCCGCGGACTTGCAGTCGGGCTGAACGAATTCGCGGGATATCTTGCTGTTGGCTTTACTGCCTTTTTCACCGGATACCTCGCAAGCCATTTTGGATTACGGCCTGTCCCCATCTACATCGGTGTCATCTATGCGACCGCGGGAACCGTCCTCTCTCTGAGCGTTGTCCGCGACACTCGCCAGCACGTTCGTCTGGAATCGCAAACCGTCGCAAAGGACGTCTCTGTGCTCTCCTTTCGTGAGGTCTTTCTACTTACATCACTCAAGGACCGCAATCTGTTCGCTGCCTCACAAGCTGGACTCGTCAACAATCTGAACGACGGCATGAGCTGGGGAATTTTTCCCCTCTTCTTTACCGCCCTGGGGCTCGGTGTCGAACGCGTTGGCATCTTGAAGGCGATCTATCCTGTGGTTTGGGGCGTCGGGCAAGTCGTGACAGGTCCGCTGAGTGATAGATGGGGTCGTAAAGGCCTAATTGTCGCCGGCATGTGGGTACAGGCCATTGGCCTCTTCTTTACCGCACGAACACATCACTTTGCGTGGTGGTTCTTCTCCAGCGTCCTTCTCGGAGTTGGCACGGCGATGGTGTATCCCTCGCTCATTGCGGCGGTGTCTGATGCGTCTCATCCGAGTTGGCGCGCTCGCTCTTTGAGTGTCTACCGCTTCTGGCGAGACCTTGGCTATGCCGTTGGGGCATTGTCCGCTGGTCTCATCGCCGACTCTTTCGGATTTGCGGCTGCCATTTACGCGATTGCCGCCTTGACGTTCGTATCTGGCACGATCGTAGCAATCGCGATGCAAGAGCAAAAAACAACGAATTCATGAAGCAGCTTTTGTTAGGCACTGCACAGAACAGGAAACAGGAGATCTTATGAAAACTCTAACAAGCATCATGGAATTGCCAGCCTCTTCAAAGGGAACTGCGTACAGAAGAAAGCTACTTGTCGTTTTGCTCTTGTCTCTTTCATTGCATTCCATGTCGGCGCACTCACAGC
>DASYBJ010000696.1:0-5599 GCA_036500845.1 Acidobacteriaceae bacterium | reverse complement strand
AAGTCTGGGTTAGTGCAGCACCGATACAGCTTCGCTCTCTGAGGTCTCGGTGAGTTCGACGATGCGTGTTCTGCCTGCGACGAGGATGATCAAGGCAGCGAACGCTGTTCCAGCCATCAAGGTAACGATGGCCGATGCGCCAACGAGCCCGATGCCGGTCGAGATGAGTGAGCCTGCGCCAGCCTGCAGAAATCCAAGCAAGGCAGAGGCGCTGCCCGCGTCTCTGGTGAAGGGCGCGAGTCCGAGAGCGGCCGCATTGGGGGTGGTGAGTCCGATGGAGAGCAAAAAAAAGAAGAACAGAACGAGCATCGCGGGCAAGCCGATGATATGGCTGCGCGTTCCGGCGAAGAAGACCAGTCCGGTGAAGACCTGAAAGAGCAGGGCGTGAAAGAAGATGCGCGGGCTGCTGAACCGGCGCAGCAGAAACACGTTGAGCTGGTTGCCGCCGATGAAGCCCATGACCAGCACCGCGAAGGTGAGTCCGAAGGCTTTGGGGCTCATGTGGAAGCCGTCCATGAAGAAGATGGGAGAACCGGCGACGAAGGCGAAGAGTCCAGCAAAGGAGAACGCTCAGGCGAGCGCGTAGGTGATGAACTGCGGCTGCCTGAAGATGGTCCAGAAGGTCTGGATGATGGGCTTTGGCTTGAGAGAAATGGATGCGTCCGGCGTGTGGCCTTCCGGAAGCAGGGTAAAGGTCAGTGTGAGGGTCATAAAGGCATATGCGCCTAAGAGAATGAAGATCCATCTCCAGCTAAGGGCAGAAACCAGAGCGCTGCCAATCGTGGGCGCGAGCAGCGGTGAAACTCCAATGATGAGGAAAAGCAGGGAGAGGACTTTGGCGCTCTCCTTTACGGGAAAGAAATCGCGCACCATGGCAATGGCTGCCACCTGTGCGGCGCATCCCCCCAGTGCCTGGATGAAGCGAAGCGCAATGAAGGCATGGATACTGTGCGCCTGTGCACAGCCGATGGACGCCAGGATGTAGAGGATGAGTCCGAAATAGAGCGGGCGTTTTCTGCCGAAGCGGTCGAGGAGCGGGCCATAGAGGATTTGTCCCAGGGCGAAACCGATGAAATAGCTGGATAGCGAGAGCGAGATGACGGCCGTGGTGGTTTTGAAGTCGCCAGCCATGCGGGAGAACGCGGGGAGATACATGTCGATGGCAAAGGGAGTGACGACACTGAGCAGTCCCAGAAGAGAGATGATCCACGCAGGTTTGTGACGAAGGGATGTCATCATTGATTTGAGCTGTGATTTCCGTGAGCGGTTGTGGGGCATTCTGGTCAGCGGCGATCCATCGATGCCGCAGGACAGTGCTGCAATGAAATTTTTGCCTAGGAGATTAGATGGTAGTGTGATGTTGTTGGATTCGTGATGCCCGCCCATCAGATCGCTTACCCCAGAGAAATGTGACTACTACCCCTATAATGAACGTCACAACCAAATTGAACTTTAAGACAAGCCTTGCTCTCCTGCTCTCTCCTATGACAATGCTCTCTCAATCATCGACCCTTCCTGCGAACGCGCCCGCGCGCGAGCGGTCCATCGCACCAGGATCGGGCCGTACTTATAACTCTCATCAAGTAAACTCCGATCGTTCCATCACCTTCCGACTTGACGCGCCCAATGCGCACCGTGTGGAACTCGTGACGGACATCACTCGCGATGTGCTCCCCCTGGCAAAAGGAGAAGATGGATTGTGGAGCGTCACGACTTCACCTCTTCCGCCAGCAATCTACGCTTACGCCTTCTCGGTGGACGGAGTGGATCAGCCTGATCCTAAGAACCCCTGGCTCAAGGCGAACCTGGTTTCGAACGCGTCCATGGTGCTGGTACCAGATGCTCAGGCAAAACCATGGGAACCTACGGATGTGCCGCACGGGACTGTGCACAGTCATCTCTACACGAGTCGAGTTATCGAGGGGATGCCGGCGAAGCAGAACCGCTATTTGGTTTACACCCCTCCTGCTTATGACACCAACGCTACCACGAAGTACCCGGTGCTTTATCTCCTTCATGGCTGGTCTGATTCAGAGATATCCTGGACCCAGATTGGACAGGCGAACCTCATCATGGATTCACTGATCGGTGCTCGGAAGATAGAACCCATGGTCGTCGTTATGCCGCTCAGTTACGGTGAGATGGAGTTTGTGGAAAAAGGTATCAATGTCTGGAACGATTCGACGGCTATTCTCGCGAACCTCATGCACTTCCAACAGGCGCTGCTCAACGAGATTCTACCCCAAGTAGAATCGACCTACCACGTGCGCAATGATCGAGACGGGCGCGCTCTGGCCGGTCAATCCATGGGAGGGTTGGAATCACTGGTGATTGGATTCAACCATCCTGATACGTTCGGCTGGATCGGAGGTTTCAGCTCGGCTGTAACCGTTTTGAATACTAAGGAAGGATCAACTCTTCTTTCGAAAACCGGCCCGCGTACCGCTCAACCGCGCCTACTTTGGATATCCTGTGGCACAGACGATCCGCTGCTCTCAGACAACCGGGCTGTTACGAAGATGCTGACGGAACGAACGCTCTCAGTCACATCCATTGAAACTCCCGGCGGTCATACCTGGCCCGTCTGGCGAGACGACCTCATCCGCTTCACACCACTCCTGTTCAGAAACGCGCAGCGAAGCTAAGCCTAATCCGGTCGCGATTTTTCCGGTCGATGTCACCGTAATTGGATGAGTTGTGGATGCGGGCTTTTGTCCACTGCCGCTACGGCTTCTGTATCCCGATATCGTGTGCTCGGCAGTCAGATCAAGTTCACGAGTGTTCCTCGAGGACCCCTATTGCAATGGCCTACGGCGTTTTCACAATTGGTGTAGTCCAGGAATTGGAGTCCGAACGCGGCTTTTCATCAAGAAAAGCTGCACATAACCAACTCTGGCCAGATCACAGTAATTGTGAAAACGCAATAGAGTGCCGCAACTTCCAAACTCCGAGCTACCGCGTGCGGCCTGAATCGATCTGGCGGTGCTCCGAGAGGCCTACAGTCAATCCCGAGAGGCTTACGACCAATTCCGAGAGGCTTACGACCAATCCATCGAGTGATAATTCCGAAAATCCCCACGGCCACTGTCACAAAACTGTTCCTGCCCGGTCTTGATTAGCAAGAATGTCTCTCGCAAACACTTACCCGAGTGGATCGAACATGCACCTGGCGATCGCTCCCTGGATCGTAACCACTGTGGCCGTCCTGACCTCTTGCCTGGCCTACGTCTTCGATTGGAATAAGACGCATGTCTACAACCCGAAGTGGCCTCCTCACGCAAAGTTCCACAATGCCCAGACGTTGCTCCTCGGATCGCTCCTGGGCGTCGTTTCGCTTTTCTTCTTGTGGGGAAGGCACGATCTCAGTTCCGCGATCGCAACATGCTCGCTCTACTGGATCGCTCAGCTCGGAAGCCTGGGGTTTCCGGGCACGGCACTTGTCGATCCGGAATTTCTCCACCGTTACGCAAAGCGCCGGCCCATGCAGCCTTTGCTGGCGTCGCTCTTCCTTCTTCTTTTGGCGATGGCTTGGTTCGTCGCATGAGTCGTAAAATCAATGCCCGCGGGTCATTCGACATTCACATGAAAAGATCAAAAGCGAATGCCCACGAAGCTGAAGCGATTGCGAGTTCATCAATTTTGAGGAAGCCCACGGAGCGCAATGCAATGCGGAAGAACGACGAGATGAATCATGTGGGCCCACCGCAGCCGAACGATCCAGACGTTTCGATTCGACTCGCGACGTTTAACCAATATCGCGGACTGCTCTTCTCCATTGCATATCGCATGTTGGGGAGCGTAGCTGACGCCGAGGACATGCTGCAGGAGACCTTTATCCGCTGGCAGCAAGCAGCGGATGACACTATCCAGTCGCCGCGCGCGTTTCTGGTAACAATCGTCAGCCGGCTTTGCATAAATCAATTGCAGTCTGCGCGCGTACAGCGGGAAGAATACGTGGGGCAATGGCTACCGGAACCGATCATGATCGAACCGGGCAGCGATCCATTGGGGATGATTAAGATCGACGAGTCGCTGTCGATGGCATTCCTGATCCTGCTGGAACGCCTGACTCCGATGGAGCGCGCAGTCTTCCTGCTCCGCGAGGTTTTCGAATTTGAATATGCAGAAATTGCCTCCGTTTTCGGACAGAGCGAAGTTAACTGCCGCCAGATTCTTCGCCGGGCTCGTCAGCATGTGGCTGTGATGCGCCCGCGTTTCAAGACCTCGGAGCGAAAGAAAAAGGACCTGCTTGAGCGCTTCGTGAAGGCTACCAGCAGCGGCGACATGGACGGACTGGTCGCACTCCTGGCAAAAGATGTCGTGCTTCAATCCGATGGGGGCGGTAAAGGAATTGCGGTGCCCAACCTGATCCACGGCGTCGACAACGTAGCGCGTGGAGCCTTGGGCGGTCTCCAGAAGCTGCTGCCGAAGAATCTGGTCCATCGTTTGGCGCAGATTAACGGGGAACCTGGCATCGTCAGCTATCTCGATGGAAAACCATTTTCTGTTTTGGCAATCGATGCGGGCGAAGAGCAAATCCGGGCGATCTACGTGTTGACCAATCCAGAGAAACTTTCGCGTTTGCCGGAGTTGCCCTCAAGTTCACAGTAGGAACCCTGTCACAAATCACCATTCCTGCCGGTCTTCTTCAGCAAGAGGTAGAAGAAACGATGAATATGAGGAAAACAGCTTATTGGATAGCGACGATCTTCGTTGCCTTCATCATGACAGTCTCCGGTGTGCTTGCGGTCGCTCATGCCCCGGCCTTCATGAAAGCACTTGCCCACTTGGGCTATCCCGTCTATTTCTCCGATCTACTGGGCATTGCGAAACTATTGGGAGTCTTTGTCCTGCTGGGGCCGAGGTGGGCCAGACTCAAGGAATGGGCCTATGTAGGATTCGGAATCACTATCCTCAGCGCTTCCTACTCGCACCTGCGTTCCGGCGACGGACTCATGGCGTTGGAGCCGTTCGTCGCGTTCGCCGCGTTGGTGGCATCCTATCTGAGCAGGCCCGCTGACCGCAGATTCTTTCCTTCCGCGCAAGCGTCGGACGTGATCCCGGCAGCCTTACGACCGCCCGCAGCGCAAGCGGAGAGATCCAGGGCGTGAGGAGGGGCACAATGAAGCTGGTGATTCTGGGCGCCACGGGCGGAACCGGGCTGCAGATTGTTCAGAAGGCGGTCGAGCGGGGTCATTCGGTAACTGCCTTTGTGCGTTCGACCGAACGGCTCAAGCCGCTTCGCGATCGCATCACAGTCAGGCAGGGGAGCTTGCTTGATAGAGACGAGCTTGCGGAAGCAATCACCGGGCACGACGCGATCCTGTCGGGATTCGGACCGCGCTTGCCTATCGCGAAAGCGGACGAGGATCTGCTGCATCGCTTCGCTTTGACGCTTACCAGCGCCATGCACCGCGCCCACGTTCGGCGTGTCGTAGTGGAATCATCGGCCTTCCTGTTCAAGGATTCCATCGTACCGCCGACCTATCTCGTGGGCCGATTGTTCTTTTCGAGTGTTGTTGCAGATGCAACCGCGATGGAGCAGATTCTGGTAGAAAGCGGCCTCGATTGGACGATCGTGCGGCCGCCCAGGCTTACC
>DASYBJ010000695.1:0-4606 GCA_036500845.1 Acidobacteriaceae bacterium | reverse complement strand
AGCTTCGGGCTTGTCTACTTTGGCGTACTGGTCTGCGTGGGATTCGAGGTGTTGAACCTGGCTGCAAGCTCAGGCGTGGAGAAAACTTCAGAAGCTGCTGGGTTGACCGCTTTATCTACCTCGACGCCAAAGACGTAGCTCGGTCCGAACATGTTGCTTGTGAAAATCACGAGGCTCTTGTCGGGCGAGAAACGAACGTTAGGCGCGAGGCGGTAATTGTGATGGGCCATGTTGACGAGGTGCTCGGACTGGAAGACGCCTGGCCGCCAGAAATCAGGATCGTTGAGCGCCCCTTCGCCGGTGATCATCTTCGCGTGGAACAGTTCGATCCACTCACCGTCAGGGGCATTGGCCACCTGCCCGGGATCTCCGCCGTCACCCGTGAAGAGGTCGATGTTCTGTTGGGTACGGACGTTCCACTTCCTGACGCCACCGGTCACAGCTCTACTCTACACGTTTGGTGTAGTGCCCCGATTACTGTTGCCTATTACTAGAATCTTCACTTTCATTACGGTAGGACCGTAGCAAAGCCTGATGGAATCGCTATGCTCGTGAACAAGCGGCGATTCTACAGAACTCCGTGATCGAGGCTTTCGGGGGAGGGACTCGATTCGCGGAAACAAGTTGAGTCGCCGCGCTTAACGTCGCCAGCATTCGCTCTCATACGTGGTCAGAGCACGCAATGGTTAAGTCAGGCAAAGCAGCGCGCAAGGTCCTGCCGTTCGTTTGGCCAGAAGTGTCCATAGAAGGGCAGCTTGAGAAGTGGTTCCGAGGGCGTTATCCGGAACAGTCACGATTGAGTGACTGCTCTGGAGCGGCTGCGGGATTCGCACTGAGAGCTATTGGTGGAGAGGAATGTTACCGAAGCCGATCAGACCGTCCGAATGACGGTCGAGATCACTGCGAACAGTGACATGAACACGCAGTCCTTACTATAGAGAGCCATTACATGGGCCACGGTATTGATGTTTATTGCTCGATCTGTCTTGCAATGCCAGGGGAAATGTGCCGAACAAAGTACCTCGTACACGGCCACGATGAGGTCACGCCGGTCATCTGCCCCACGCACATGACTCGTTTGGTCGATAGCCAACGCGAATCGACGCGCCACTCGCTTGCCAGACTACTTTGCGCCGTAGCACTTATCACCCTTCGTGACGCGTAGGCCGCCGGCCCGGCGGGCTTGGTTTTGGCTCGCAACGATGTTCGCCCCGATAGGGTTAACAGGCCCTGGATTCAAAGTTTCCTCTGCGCGGCAGTGTTGATCACTAGGGAGGAATGGGGACGAGCACATCATCTTGGACGTGCTTTGCGCGAGCAGCGAGATCAGGTACGGCGGATACCGGCCCAGTATGTTGAGCCTTACGTCAACTCCAGTGTTGCGCCATCGGCTGGGAAGAAGCGTCGATCAAAAAAGGCTAATCCGGCTCGATCGCTAAGAACGTCAGCGAAGTGCGGCCTCGAAAAACCTCGTGACCCTGGCCTGGTATTCCGGCTTTGCTGTTGTCTGCGCTTGTCCATGTCGAGAGCCAGGCACCAGCCAAAGCTCTTTTGGCTGCCCGGCTGCGGCGAAGTTCCTCAAGCTGTTATCTACCGGTACGACAGAATCGCCAGCATCGTGAATAATCAGCAGAGGCCGCGGGCTGATTTTGCTAATGACATCCATAGGTCGAACACGATTCACATCAATGTTCGCCCTGAAATCGGCGATGCTGACCGTTATGGGTGCAAATGGGAAGGCAGGCAGGTGAATGAAGTGTTCGAAGCTGGCAGCGATGACGCCTGGCGCATCGCTGAACCCGGAATCATCTACCACGGCGCGGATGCGTTGATCTTTCGCCGCAGCAAGGATGGCAGTAGAGCCGCCCATGGAGATACCCAGGATACCAATCCGGCTTGCGTCTACATCTCTTCGCCCGATTCCATAGTTCACAAGCGAGATCACGTCCTGTTGCTCTAGAGCGCCTAGTGTCACGTATTTGCCGCCGCTTGTCGCCCGCGCCCGAGAATTGTAGGTCAAAACGCTGAATCCCGCTTGATGGAGAAACTCGGCGATCGAAAACATCTGCTCCTGCGTATCGCCATAACCACTGGCCAAAATCACCAGAGACGGGCGAGCTCCACGAAAGAAAAGGCCGTCCAAGAGGACGTTGTCTGTACTTCGAACTTGGATGTGCTCAGGATGCAGGTCAGGGAATGTATCAAGAGACCATTCATAGCGTGAGTAGCCGGGACGAAGCGCCCGCTCAGACCCAACCCAGCCTATAGCTCCAAGACATCCCAGGGAGAGCAGAAGGCCCGTGACAGACCACATTAAAAACCTTCGCAGCATTTTTTGCCGGGCTCCCACCCTCGGATTCAGTTTAATGGAAGAGCAACTATAACTAGGAACACGTACTCTCCGCGAAAATTCCACCCTTCGCCTACGACGCGGAAGTCGAGGCATCTTCGAAGCTCGCAACTATCGAACGCGACTCTTCTCCTCCACCAGCGCAGACCATGAAAAGGACGCTGGTGTTAAAACGGCATCAACACTTTATCAACGTGAAAACCATGTTAATGCTAGCGATCTGCGCACTCTATACGCAAGTTATGTCATTGTAAAAGTCAAAGCGACCCTACGCGCGTACTGCGCATAGAGACTCTTACGACCTGCGACGTATTTACACGCAGGAGATTAGTAGAATGCCTCTCAAAAGCTGCGGTTTCGCTCTGCCTTCTGTCGCTCCGCCGCAGGCCGGTTGGGGACTGTTCAGAAATCCGTCCTAAGGCGCGAGCCCCACCTCTGTACGTAACTCGTCCACCCTAAGGTCCGTTACATTCGCGGCCGTATGCGTGGCCAAGTTCAGCGAGACACCTGGACGTAGTGTCACGAAGTCGACACACGTGTCGAAACAAGTGTCGAAGGCCCGGACAACTCCGCTGGCTGACGTCTCCTTCACTCCCCGCGCAACCCGCGTTCAATCAACACTTCGAGTACAGGAACGATTAGTCATGACTTTGGCACCTCCCATGCCTGTATCTCAAGCAGAATGCGGCGGTCTGGTAGCAGCTCTAAAGCGGTTCGACCATCTGCCGTCCCCTACTCAAACTGACCAATAACGTTGGAGCCCCCCATGTTAGCTGTTCCTTCCCCCAGGTGCCCTTCGCTCAGGTGTCGTTCGCTCAGGTATTTTGCCCATGTCAGGCGCGGTCTAGTTTTCCCGGCAAAATGCATGAGTTGCACTCTGTTGTTGTTGGCTTTCACATCCCGGCCCCTTGCGGCCCAAGCGAGCCCAGGCAGCCCAGATGGTACCGGGGGCGTTTGGGCCGGTGCGAATGATCTGCGGCTCCGCCAATTAGAGGATCTGGCCAACGAGATGGACCGAAGAGACCGCATGGGTCAGCGCGGCATGCAGCGTCCACAGCAAACATGCATCGTTGAGCCCTATCCAGGTTCGTCGAATTCCGTGAGCGTGCGTTCTCTTGCCGTGCCGGAGAAAGTGCAGAACGAATATCAGAGGGCTTGCACTGCTTTGCAATCTAAGAAACTCGCGGAATCGGAGAAACATCTGCGAAAAGCGCTCCAGTACTCCCCAGACGCATACGGCTGGGTGATGCTGGGAAAGGTATTGGAAGCCACGGAACGATGGGAGGAAGCTACCAAAGCCTGTACTGAAGCAGTTGTCCACGATCCCTCATACTGGCCCGCCCAAATCTGCCTAGCTGAACTCGACGCGCGAAAGCTGAAATGGAAGGACTCCCTCGAGGAGAGCAACCGGGCTGTCTCCTTGAGCGTGGAGAGCAAGAGGTTTGCGTATTACATCAGCGCGATTGCACTCTTCAATCTCAACCAGATAGGCGACGCCGAATCCAGAGCGCTCGAGGCCGAGAAGTTGGATGGAGATCACCAGCTCCCGCCTTTGCGGCTTGTCCTGGCGCGGATTGAGGAGGTCAAGGGCGATCTGCGAGCCGCCAAGACGCACCTGCGCGAATGTTTGAGATATGCGAAGGACTCACTCGCAGGCGACATGGCGAAGCAGGAGCTCGCCCGGCTTGGAGCTGGACCAAATTGACGGAACCGTCGTGGCAGAGCCGGAATGCTTCTTAGAGGATGTTTGAAAAAGTCACGGCACTTTGCAGGGGCGGTGGTTTCCGTGAAACTGCAGAGTCCCAGACAGTCACTATGCCACAGACGTGAGTGACGGATCAGCGAGGCGTCCCGCCGACGCCGTTAACCGGCAACGAACCAGCCGCGGGATCCGGCAACGATTCCTTCGGCGCCAGAACGATAGCAACACTGTGGCCCGTTTCTTGTCACCCCGCTGGGTTGTGGTGAACCCCAAACAGCGTGGGCGTTGCGCACCTCACTTTTGCCTGTAGCAGGGCGCGGACATCGGCCACGCACAACCCATATTCGTGCTGTAGTCAACGCGATTCTGTATCTTCCTCGCACGGGATGTTAGTGGATGGGTAACAGCAGATGTTAGTGGCTGGGGCGCCCACGTCTCGCTTCTGAGACCTGGGTAACAGCCTGAGGCGCGGCGCACAACTATCTCCGCATGTGGACGATCTCCGGTTTGTGGACTTGCCTGGAACGATAAAGCTATGAAGAAACTCCCAGAAA
>DASYBJ010000694.1:0-8224 GCA_036500845.1 Acidobacteriaceae bacterium | reverse complement strand
GGCTTCCGAGTACACGGCGCCGATCCCCGTCTCCAAGTCCGAAACCATCACCGCCATCGCCGGGGCCACGGGATACGCGAACAGCGCGGTGGCAACCGCAACTTATACAGTTACGAGTTTGCCGGCCGCTACGCCGGTGTTCAGCCCGGCATCAGGAAGCTACGACACCCCGCAGAGCGTCACCATCAGCGATGCCACGCCCGGCGCGGCCATCTACTACACGACCGATGGATCAACGCCGGGCACCAGTTCGGCTGTGTATCAAGGCCCAATCAAGGTCTCTTCCTCTCAGATTGTTCAGGCCATCGCCCTAGCCAATGGCGTTCCCAACAGCGCGATCGGCTCCGCCGTTTATACCGTCGGATCGACCTCCAGCTTAGGAGATTGGGCCTGGATGGGCGGCAGCGGCCAAAAAAAGCAGGTGGGAGTCTACGGAAATCTGGGGGTGCCCGCTGCAGGCAATTTCCCTGGCGCGCGACAGGGTTCTACCAGCTGGACGGACGCGAGCGGGAACCTTTGGCTCTTCGGGGGCGCCGGCTTCGACAGCCGCGGTTATTTTGGCTATCTCAACGATCTCTGGAAATACAATCCCTCGACACAGCAGTGGGCCTGGATGGGCGGCAGCAGTCTAGTCCCGTGCAACAACGGCGTAACATCTTTCAATTGCGGCGGACCGCCCGGGGTGTATGGCACGTTAGGCATTGCGGCCCCCGCAAATATTCCCGGGGGCCGCTCGGGAGCTGCGGCTTGGACTGACAGTAAGGGCCATGTATGGCTCTTTGGCGGGGAGGGAGTGGGCGCCGTTCTGACCGGAGAACTGAACGATCTTTGGGAATTCGATCCGTCGAGCAATGAATGGACCTGGATGGGTGGAAGCAGCGAAGGGACCCGGTCGTTTTACAGCTCGTTTGGGCAGCCCGGAGTGTACGGCACGTTGGGAGTACCAGCCGCAACCAACATTCCCGGAAGCCGCTTCAACGCTGCCACGTGGGTGGATAGCCAAGGCAACTTTTGGCTCTTCGGAGGCACAGGAGAGGATGCCAATGGCTATAGCGCCACGCTGAATGATTTTTGGATGTTCAATCCGTCCACCAAAGAGTGGGTGTGGATGGGCGGAAGCAATGCGATCGAGGTTTTGGTTGGGTATGTGCGCGGAGCCTACGGTACGTTGGGTGTGGCTGCAGCGGGAAACTCCCCCGGAAGCCGGGCGGGGGCCGCGGCGTGGACCGACAGCAACGGCAAGTTTTGGTTGTTTGGCGGAAACGGCGGGAGCAACACCGGCTACCTTAATGATCTCTGGAAGTACGACCCATCCTCGAACCAATGGGCATGGATGGCAGGTGCAAGCAGTCCGTATTGTTCCCCCGGTTCTCCCGGCGAAGTGGGCTCCTGCCCGCTGCGCTCCGCGGTGTACGGCGCCCTGGGCATACCTGCCGTGGGGAACACTCCCGGTGGCGGCCCGGTTTCTGCCAGCTGGACTGATCAGAGAGGCAATTTCTGGCTGCTGGGCGGCAACGACGCCGACGTAACCGGGCAAAACGGGGGCACCGGGAATGGCACGTCCAATGAGTTATGGGCCTTCAATCCCTCCAGCAACGAATGGGCGTGGATGGGTGGAGAGTACGTGGGGAACTGCAGCTGGACCGTCCCGGTCTATTTCTATGCGGTCTGCGACGGTCAGCTAAGCGGCAGTTTAGGCGTGGCAGCGATGGGCAACATTCCCGCGGCTCGGGTCGGCGCCGTGAGCTGGACCGATAAGAATGGAAACTTCTGGCTCTTCTCCGGGGGAGTGGGGGTGACCGAGATCACCGACTACGTTGGCGACGTCAACGATCTCTGGGAGTATCAACCCTCAATTGCCACACTGCCACCGGCAGCAACGCCCATCTTTACCTTCAAGCCGGAAGCCAACCAGCCGGCAGGAGTGCTTACGCTGGCCAACGACATGGCCGGTGCGAGTATCTACTACACCACCGACGGAAACACCCCGACCACGGCTTCCAATTTGTACAGTGGACCCATCACGGTTTCGTCCACCGAAACCGTCAAGGCCATGGCTGCCGATCCGGGCTATCGCAACAGCGTTGTGACGTCTACGGCGTACACCGTTTATCCTCCTCCGGCAACGCCCACGTTTTCCGTTGCGCCTGGTACCTACACCTCTATACAGACCGTAACGATTGCAGATGCAACGCCGAACACAACCATCTACTACACCACGGATGGAACGGCGCCGAACGCAAGCTCACTGATCTATCGCGGGCCGATCACGGTATCGTCGTCTGAGATCATCAACGCCCTGGCTACGGCCTATGGTTCCTTCCCCGGGCCGCAGGGTACGTTTCCAATCAATGCACTTCTTAGCGCCGTTGCCACGGCGGCCTATACCATCCACCTTCCGCAAGCAGCGACTCCTGCCTTGAGCGTGCCCTCGGGCACGTATACCTCCGCGCAAACGGTCACGATCAGCGACGAGACGGCCGGGGCGACCATCTACTACACCACCAACGGGACGGTTCCGACCACGTATTCCAATGTTTACAAAGTGCCTCTCAATGTTGCGTTCTCGGAAACCATCGAAGCGATGGCGGTGGCCTACGACTATACCAACAGCGCGGTCACAAGCGCCGCATATACCATCGTTCCGGTTGCGACTACGCCAATGTTTGCACCGGCGGCGGGAACCTACACCTCGGTGCAGAAGGTGACCATTCGCGATACGACTGCGGGAGCCGTGATCCACTACACTACGGATGGAACCACGCCGACCACAAGTTCCTCCGTCTACACTGGCCCAATCACGATCTCATCTTCAGAGACCATCAAGGCCATTGCCGCGGCAACTGGCTACACCACCAGCGCGGTCGCAAGCGCTGCCTACACCATCAACCTTCCAATGGCGGCCGCGCCCACGTTCTCACCGGCCGCAGGGACTTACACCTCGGCGCAGACCGTGACCATCAGCGACGCGACTGCGGGAGCCGTGATCCACTACACCACGGATGGAACCACGCCGACCGTGAGTTCCTCCGTTTACGCTGGCCCAATCACGATCTCATCTTCAGAGACCGTCGAGGCCATCGCCACAGCCGCTGGCTATACCACGAGCGCGGTCGCAAGCGCTGCCTACACCATCAACGTTCCGATGGCGGCCGCGCCCACGTTCTCACCGGCGGCAGGGACTTACACCTCAGCGCAGACCGTGACCATCAGCGACGCGACTGCGGGAACCGTGATCCACTACACCACGGATGGAACCACGCCGACCGTGAGTTCCTCCGTTTACGTTGCTCCGATTACCGTCTCTTCCTCAGGAACCGTTGAGGCTATTGCCACCGCCGCTGGCTACGGCACGAGTCCCGTCGGGACGGCCGTCTACGTCATCAATATTCCAACCAATCCGGCTCTCATACTGGGCAGTATGTCGCCCGCATTTGCCCCCGGGGGTGGTGCGGCCTTCACACTTCAGATAACCGGCTCCGGGTTTACCTCCGGCTCGACAGTGTATTGGGGTTCCACAGCACTCCCAACACAACTTGCAAGCGGCACCCAACTGACAGCCCAGGTTCAAGCATCGGCTATCGCAACCGGGGGAATTACCACGGTGACGGTACAGACCCCGGCCGGCGTAACCTCGAATTCACTGCAGTTCGAGGTAGATTCCGCCCCATCGGGATCCATCACCCCGCCATCCTTTCTCCCTTCGGCGGCTACGATAAGTCCGGGCGCCACGGCCACCTATGCGGTGACACTGCCGCCTACGGTAACGAATGTCTCGGCCAGCTGCCTGAATCTACCCAGTGGGGCAAGTTGCAGCTATTCGGCGACAAACGGCACTGTAATGGTTACCACTTCTGCGACGATACCGGCGGGAACCTATGAGATCACAGTAGTCTTCACGGAGACTGAGCCAGGCGCCGCGACTGCGGTTCTTGTGTTGCCCATGCTTCTGTTGCCGTTTCTTCTGGCTAGAAGAAGACTAGCTTCTACGCATGGATTCACTGCTTGTCTGGGGTTGACTTTACTCGCGGCGATGGCTTGCATGAGTGCCTGCGGTGGGGGCGGGGGCTCGGGAACGAGGTCGACTCAGCCGTCAACTCCAACTCATCAAGTCACGAGTTCAGGTGTCGTACGCCTCACGATTCAATAGAAGAGCAGCAGCATATCTGTGGCGTTCGTCTCTATCCAATCGCCAAAGTCTCTTGCTCCAGCACCTGTTAGGGAACGTCTGATCAAGCTGGCCATGTGGAATTCACGATCCCTCAGGGGCTTAAAGCCATGCCCTTCCCAATCAGCTCCCACACGGTTAAAGCCCGGAAAAAGCAGATCCCTCGGCTTCGCTCGGGATAATAGCCCTATTCCGATCCCGGATCCATGGTCAGTCCCCTTCAACCGCCAAACTTCATCGGAAATTTCTTCGTATCGAAAGATGGCATTCAAGCGGTTTCCTAAGTCACTTATCGTCACATCATCCCGATTGATTTTGTAGCTCACTTGACCACCGTGGGAACTAAGAATCTGCACGAAAATTGCAGCGTCCGGTTTCTGCTTATGTAATTAGGGATTCTACCGCTTGAGTGATCGTGTCAGGAGCACAGTAGCCTTTGAAGTTCTGTTGGATCGCTTGTGCTCTGTCCCGATATTGACTGTCTGCGAGAACTGTGCGGACTGCGTTGCCGATTTGCTCTTTAGTGGGATCTTGCGTTCCGAGGTTAATGCCAGCGCCTGTCCAAGCGAGGCGAGCAGCGATCAGCGCTTTATCTTCCGTCTCACCGGCAATGACAATTGGCACCCCGTGACTGAGCGCCTGATGTACTGCGCCATATCCACCGTTGGTCACCAATACATCGACTTTGGACAGAAGGCGATCGAATGGTACAAACGACGCAACTCGCGCGTTCGATGGGACAACCATCCATTCGGTATCGGGCCGGCCAGTTGCAGCGATGACGAGCACATCTTCATCGGCCAAAGCCAAGAGCGTAGGTTGAATTAGCTCGTTGAGGTCGAAGTTTGCAACTGTTCCTTGGGTGACGAGGACGACTGCTCTGCCGCTATCAAGATCGCTCCACCAGACAGGCTCCTCGAAATCAACTGTCGGCTTGGATAGGACGGGACCAACAAAGCGAATTGTATCCGGCATATCGCTGCGGGGAAACTCAAATGCCTCTCCGGTGCATTGGAGGAACAAGTCTGGCAGGACGCACATGCAATCGAAGACGAGGCGCGGCATAGGAGGTGCTCCGCATGTAGCAAGAACTGCATTTATGTGATCAGTGGCTGGTTGGAAAGCAGCCTCGAACTGGCGATTCGCTTCCTTGTTTTGCAGGAGTCCTTCCGGCGTTGTATCTGGCCTTGAGAAGCGCCTACCAAAATCGGCGCTTGACATCAGCAGGGGAGTAACTCCGCAACCAACGATTGGAGGCCGGTGATCCTTAGAACCAAGCAGCAGGGGAAAAGCGCCCAGGTACGGCACATCCACGAGAATAAGATCGACCGGTTTCTTGGCCATGATCTGGCGGATACATCGGTCTTGGTCCGGTATCGTGTCTCCAAATGGGTGTTTGAAATAGTGGATTATGAGGTCCATACCCCGAAGATTCCTCTTATCCGGAAAAGAAGCTTCGGGGCGACGGTAATCGTAGTTGGCGACCCCAGTTAGGGATACAAAGTCAAGACCGGCGGAGATGACTCTATCTCTGAAGACGTCGGCGGTAAGGATCGTAATGTTATGACCGACACTGCTGAGATGCTCGGCAATAGCGAGCATTGGGTTCATGTGCCCGGGCATAGGCACCAGGCAAGCGAGAATATGGCTCAAAGACATTCCTCCAAGAGAAACAAGGCAAAGGTGAACTACTGGTGAGAGTGCAGGATTTACGAGCGTACCCAATAGCTGGGCTTTCTTCGAGCCGGTTTGTCGGCTCTGGCTATGACGCCTGGTCGCCGGACCCCCACAATAGCTCCTCCTCATTCGCAAGCGTCCTTCTAAACCGGCCGGGGAACAAAGCCGGCGCGTTGCGCGTCTCACGCAGCACCGGAGCTCCCGTGCGTATAACGCTCTCCACCAGATCGGCTGCCCGGTCCAGCCCATTTGCCTGCTGTATTTCCTGTTGAAAGTGACGTGCCGCCTTGCGATAACTCGGGTCGGCTAGTACGCCCTTCACAGCATCACGCAACCGTTCTACGGTCAGAGTCTCCAGGGGCACCATTGCTCCAGTGCCGGTCCACGCGATCCGTTGTGCGATGTTTGGCTGATCGTGGGTAATTGGAATTGCAACCATGGGAACACCGTGCGAGAGACACTCTAGCGCGCTGTTCATTCCAGCATGTGTGACCATCAATCGTGCTCGCTCCAGCAACTGGAGTTGCGGAACATACGAAAGCACCAACGGATTGCCAGGTAGATCACCGAGTTCCTCTGGGAGCAGCCCGCTGCCTAAGCCCATGACCAACTGGACATCCAGTGGCGCACACGCCTCCGCGATGGTACGAAATACAGCGGGCAAGCGGTTCTGTAATGTGCCCAAGCCCGCATAGACGAGCGGGCGGCCGTCGAGCTGCTCCCAGGGGAAAGCGGCTTCTGGTCTAGCCTCAGGATCAATAAAAGGACCTGTGTAATGAAATGATGCAGGTAGCTCCCGTCTTGGAAAATCAAATTTTGCGGGCTGCTGGCTGATAGTGGCAAGCTCGGAATGAGTCTCCATGACGTGCTTGACCGGCGGCAATCCGAATCGCGCCCGTTCCTGGTTGATGGCGTCGAGCAAAGGGGCGGCGGCCGCGCTGACAGCGTTGCTCCAGGTGACATATTGAGCGACGATCGCTGGATCATCCGAGTACGGAAGTGGACATCCCCAGTACGGAACCCCAGGCTCTTCGCAGCGAGTGAGAGCCAGAGCCAAGCTTACAAATGGAATGCCGCGCGTGCAGGCCAAAGTGGAAGCGCCATCGCACACCTCATCCACTAACAAGAACTCAATTCCATGCTTTCGGACCAGTTCGGGACCTTCGCGCAAAACAATACGGCATTCACTCACGAGCGATGCCATGGCCCGCTCGAACGCAGCTGGTCCTTCAATCTGAGACAGATCGCGGAGTTCTCGTGCCCGGGACCCTAGGGGGAGGTCAGCTTCGCCGTAAGCAGCGAAGGGCACTTGTGCGGCGCGAATACGTGACTCGAAATCTGGTAGTTGGAAGAAGACTAGCTCGTGGCCGCGCCCCTGCAGCCTACGGGCGAGGGAAAGTAATGGAGAGACATGTCCAACTCCTGAATGCGAGAAACAGCCGATGCGTGCAGGGGTCCACGTTTGTGGTGCAATTTCCTGGTGCTTAGATCTTGTGTTCATTTGCTAAGACTAGGCGGATGTCCGGGGGACCTGCTTGCCTGAAATTGCCACTTGCCTATTTTTAAAGCAGCTCCCACACGGCTGAAGCACGGAAAAAGCAGATCCCTCGGCTTCGCTCGGGATGACAGTCTTATTCCGATCCCGGATACCTGCAGGGTAATCCGCGTCACCATATTGATTCTCTCTCTCTCTCTCTCTCAGCGCGCGCGCTCCAACGATTCTGAGAGAGACCAACCAAGCGCCTCTGAACCCGTGCAGATCCAAGACTAGTTTGTCGCGACTAATTATTTTCTTCGGACACGAGGATGAAAACGGCAGATTCTCGCCTTATAGGGATAGTCTCTCGCAAAAGTACGGCGATGAGATGGGACAACGCTCGCGATCCGAGTGCTCGTCTGCAGAAGTGCACTCGGTCCGAATGACCAAGTGACGAATCAATTTGTCTCGCGAAAGGAATACCAATGATAGATCGTCGTACCATTGCAATTGCAAGTGCGGTTTTGTTTTTGGAATTGGTGAACCCTAGCTTTGCGCAACAGGCCCCGTATGGGCTTAACTCCCCCAATATACCTATCAGCTCGCATGATCGTGTCTATCATGCGGACCAAACGTCGAATACAGTGTCAGTCTATGATCCGTCTAGCGATACGCTGCTCGGCGTAATTCCGCTAGGAGGCGTTACCCCCGGCAACTTGAGCCCCCTCTATTTCGGCCAGCTACTCGTTCACGGTATGGGCTTCTCGTTCGATCAAAAGACCCTGGGGGTGGTATCGATCGGGTCCAATTCCGTGACCTTCATCGACACAGCGACAAACCAGGTCAAGCAGACGGTATACGTTGGCAGATCACCGCACGAGATGTTCTGGACACCGGATGAC
>DASYBJ010000693.1:0-17418 GCA_036500845.1 Acidobacteriaceae bacterium | reverse complement strand
GCTTAGGGATACTAACCAGACATCTCTCCTATGGGCAGCGCTCCGAGATTGAGAAGCGCAACCCGTGCTTTGCCTTTTTCGCAGTTGCTTCTCGACTGCTGCACGGTCTCGCAAACCTCAATTCTCAGACGGACTCCTAGGGGGACGGGGCATCAGGGGTAGAGAGCTGTGGTTTCCCACCCTACGCGCCGAAAGGCGTGGCGCGTAGAATGGGGCACCCAAAGCCTGCTGCCGGGACGGAAAATCCTTCGCCTGCGGCTGAAGTCGTGCCCTGATACAAAACAGAATTTTTTCTTATAAGACAGAGTTTTTCCGCAGCCTGTAAAGCCCAAGTTTTATGCATCTGTAGCGGCACGGTGAAGCCGTGCCCTTTCACAAAACCAGGACCCTTTTTTTTCGCGAACTTCAGACTCAGGACACTAGTACGCCGCTTTGAAGAGATGGCGATCTTGTCCCGCATGATTGTGCATTCCGACTCGTGCAGTCAGTGTTGGACGAGGTCTACCGGTTGGGTAGACGTCCGTTTTATGAAAACAGAAGTCACCTTTAGAAGTAGAGATCTCAATTGCTCCGGTGCGTTCGACCTTCGTGATCAAGGACCTTCAACGAAGAGGTGACGCGCAATCGTCATCGCGCATTGCATTGGCTCAACGAAAGAAATGCGTCTTGCGCAGTTTGCAGAGCATCCTGTAGCTGTTGGTTCCGTTCTGTAGGTGTTGGTTCGTTGTTTTTCCCCTTTGGTTATTGATTGCTCGGGCTCGGCGCAAGCGAAGAAACGGCGTACGGGCTGACCGGATCGGCGTTGTGGGCGGATTCTCGTGTGTGAGCACGCAGACAGAGCGCCAGATCTTCTAATTTTGCTCGCGTTGCAGCCAAAGGGTTGTGAGTGGTAACGTTATCAAAAGGTTAATTCATCGATCGTTCACACTCTTGGCGATCAACGACGTAGATGACGTGCAGCATTCCACTCCTGAGATCGTGCAGATCCCCATCCCCCACCCATCGGAGATCTCTAGCCCATGCATCGTTCTTCCCTTAGGTCAATCGTGCCAGGCGCTCTTGCCTGTATCGCCACAACCACAGCTCTTCTCGCACAAACCATCACCGGCTCGATCACCGGCAACGTAACGGACCAGAGTGGCGCGATAGTCTCGAAGGCCACGATCATCGTCAAGAATGTTGCAACAGGGGTCGAAACGCGCAGCGCCACCAATGGAGCGGGCGACTACAATGTGCGCTTTCTTCAGATCGGCCAATACACAGTAACTGTGCAGAACGCTGGCTTCTCCGATCAGACACTCGGTCCTATCACTCTTGAAGTTGACCAGGTCGCGAAGCTCGACTTTCATATGGCAGTCAGCGGCTCAACACAGCAGGTCACTGTCAGCGGAGAATTGCAGCCGATTCTTGACGCCCATGACTCGCGTGTCGCGACGACCTTCACCGCAAGCACGATAGAAAATATTCCATTGAACGGTAGAAATTTCTCTGCGGTCACACAGTTTATGCCCGGTGCGATCAACACGCAACCGCAGCAGATGAGCGGAGTGAATGCGATCGAGCGGGACACCAACCAGGGTGGACAGGTTTCGGTCAATGGAAACCGCGGCCAGGCAAACAACTATCGACTCGATGGCATTGAAATTAACGAGACGATCAACAACACAATCGGTTACAACCCGGCGCCCGAGGCAATCGGAAACCTGACAGTCATCACCTCGAACGCCGACGCCGAGTTTGGAAACGTGAACGGCGGCGACGTCGACGCCGTTCTTAAGAGCGGCACGAACCATCTTCACGGCGGAGCTTTCGGCTATCTGCAGAACGAGAATCTTGACGCGAACACATGGGCAAATAACCTTGCCAAGACACCGAGACAGCCCTACACGCAAACAATCTTCGGTGGCACCCTCGGCGGACCGATCAAGCGCGACAAGTTGTTCTTCTTCATCGACTATGAGGGAATTCGCTACCATCAGGGCGGGTTGCAGGCTGCCAACGTAATCCCCGCGGCAATGCGCAACGGAGATTTCTCCTCACTTCTCCCGGGCGTTCAGCTCTACCATTTTGTTCCTGGTCGCGGGCAGGTGCCTTACCCGAACAACCAGGTCCCCATTACAAACCCGGCTGCGAAATTTCTTTTTGCGCATCCTGAACTTTACCCATTGCCAAATCAAAACGCAGTGCCAGGAACCAATGGGGTGCTTGATAACTATCGGGGTTCCTTTCGAAATATCGTCTTCAACAACCAGGGCGACGTAAAGATCGATTACACGATTGGGCCGCGCGACACGATCATGGGCCGCTTTTCGCAGTCGGACGCAGGCGACCAGCAGACGCAAGCGCCACTGCTCATCACCTTCCCAACCGCAAGCCAATATCCCTTTAAAGGCTTAGCGTTCAGCTGGGTTCACACGTTCTCGCCTTCCATCGTGAATGAGGCCCGCGCAGGCTTTTCACGTGTGCGTTGGATACAAGGTCAACCAGTGGATCTGACGGGCGCCTTTGGATTAAATGGAAACAAGCTGCTGGGCATCAATGGGCCCCAGCCCTACCCGGGATTCGCCGCTCTAGCTTTTAACGCACAGACAGCCGGCTCATCGAATGCCGCCAACGTACCGACAACAATCGGCACCCCGGGCCTTGCCAGCAATCTGCTCGATAACACCTTTACCTACGGAGACAATCTGACGATGGAGCGGGGTAAGCACACGTTCAAGATGGGTGTGGAGATCCTTCGCTATCAGCAGAACGACTTCTATCCCGGCAACAATGGAGCCATGGGGACGTTTGGGTACTCCGGCAACTTCACCGCAAGTGGTACCAGCCCCGGGTATTCAGTGGCGGACTTCGTGACCGATCAGGCCTTGGTCTCGGGGGTCGGCCAGCTTACTGGCCGCACAGGACAGCGTCAGTATCGCGATGCAGCGTTTTTTCAGGACGACTGGAAATTGACGCCAAGTCTCACGGTAAACCTGGGGCTTCGCTACGAATACGATCAGCCGATCTACGAAGTGAACAACAAGCAGGCGAACGTCGACCTAGCCACAGGGACCGTTTACACTGCCGGCCAGGCCGGCGCGGGGAAGGTGTTTGGTGACAGCCGGGCTCTCTACAACCCGACTTACTCCAACTTCATGCCACGAGTTGGTTTTGCCTGGCAGTCGAGTCCACGCGTCGTCTTCCGGGGCGGCTACGGGATCACGAACTACCTGGAGGGTACGGGCGCTGCACTGCGCCTGAACTACAACCCACCATTCCACAACTCTTTCTCGCAGACGGCACAGACACCGACGGCGGGCTCTCCCGGCACGCCCATTACTGTGGAGACAGGCCTCCCGACTGGTAATACTGGACCGATTACCAGTTACAACGCCTGGAACAAAAATCTGAAACCGGCCTTGATCCAGGAGTTCACTTTTGGCAATGAAATCGAACTCAATAACCAGACTTCTCTCTCAATGATCTACCTGGGCCAGAGAGGAAATCACCTGATCGACCCGCGAGCTGCGAACCAGCTCCCGGCACCCGGAGCGCCGGCGCCCTACGCTAACCTTGTGGGCCAGACGGGCTCCGTTGTCGAAACACAGTCTGAAGCCGTAATGAGATATGACGCCCTGCAGGTTCAGGTGCGGCGCCGTGAGAGCAACGGAATTGAGTATCAGGTGAATTACACCTGGTCGCACGCTCTGACGAACAACGCCGGGTTCTTCGGCGTCTCAGACGTGAACGGCGCGAGTCCGTACTGGCAGAACGCTTACAACGGCCATGCCGACTATGGCGACGCGGGTTTCGATGTTCGCCAGAACCTTTCGGCCACCGGTGTTTATCAGCTGCCGTTCGGCCGCGGGAAGAAATTCGGCGGCGGTATGAGCCGTTGGCTGGATGAAGGAGTTGGGGGCTGGAAGCTCTCCGGTGACGCCATCGTCTTCTCCGGTCTGCCGGTCACGATCAACGGCCCGAATAACACGAATGTGTTCAACCGCGCGGAGCGCGCCAACCAGTATCGGCGGTTGATAGTCACCAATCGCTCGCTCAACAACTGGTTTGGCACCGATCCTACCGCAGTACCGTGCCAGGGCTTGGGCGTTGATAACGGACAGTGCGCGTATGGGCCAGCCGGCGTCGGCCAGTTTGGTACGGCCGCAAACAACACCGAACGCGCTCCAGGCTACGAACAGATCGATCTCGCGGCATCCAAGTCATTCGCCATCACCGAGGCACAGCACATAGAATTCCGCACGGATTTCTTCAACGCCTTCAACATTGCAAGCTACGACAACCCTGACAATAGCGTTCAGGACGCCACGTTCGGCAAGATCACCAACGTTCGTTCCCTGCCGCGTCAGATTCAGATGTCTTTGCACTACACTTTCTAATCCGTCGTTCATCCGGATGGAGACTTTGAGCACGGTGACGAAGTGTGTGTGAAGCAGATCGGGATTCAAAGCTTGCTTTCACCTCACAACTGATCTCATGTATGCGCTTGCCGCTTCGATCAAGTGCATGAGCCCCGCTTCGATGGCGGGTCTCACACGTGGTTACAACCAGCGGGTCAGGTTTATGAGATCCGTTGCAGCCGGATCGCGGTTCCCGCCGCGATCCGGCTGTCGATTTTTCTCCTGTGCCCTGCCCGTAAATAGAAAGTGCCATGCTTCGTGAAACACGCTCTGCGCAATTTCGTTCTCATCGCGGTTTTCGCATCGCCCTTCGCATCCATCAACACTTCCGCTCAAAGCGTCCAGGCTCCCGCACTCACAGTTCTTCCGCGAGTGTACGGCCCCTACAGTGGGCACTTTCTGTCTGGTGGCCGTGGATTGGTCAAGCCCCTCCCCGCGAACGATCCCGTCCTTGGACCAAGAGCGGTCTGGACGCTTTCCGCATGGGTTGAATTTTCTCAGCTTCCCACAGGGTCTGTGTTCATTGCCGGCGCAGGCGACCCCGCCGATGAAGACTCGCGCTTTTTCACTCTCGTCGATGGTAAACCTGCCCTGCGTTTCGGCCAGAACGATCTGCTCCGTTCGTCTGAAGCAATTACAGCGAAGAACTGGCACCTGCTGGCGGCGAGCTTCGACGGAAATATTGCCCGCCTGTACGTGGACGGAGCGGAAACCACGCAAGGCACGCTCTCTAGCGGTCCCACCAAGCCGCAGCTGGCGCTGGCGCCGGTAGAGGCATCGTGCGAACACCTGCCATGCCCTCACTTCGGCGGCCGCATCGCGCAGTTCAGCCTCGAACGCGACGCGCTTTCACGGGAAGAGATAGCGGCAATGGCGAAAGAGCAACCGGACTTCAGTCTTATTACGTTTGAAGAAGGCTCCAAGCCATGGGCGCTGCAGGTGGTTCAGTTCGCCGGTAACACAGCGCCGCAGGATCCTTCGACTTTGCCGCATCGCAACGCGCCTTTCAGTCAGCCGAAGACCGAACCGCTCCCGCCGGCGAATACTACACTGCAGCCCGCAGGTGCAGGCGACTGGGTGCTTGCCGGAGGCTGGAAGCTGGTTGAGGCTCCAAAGGTCTCCGCAAATGCGAAACAGATTGCGACGGCAGGTTTCAATAGCGGCGACTGGATGCCGGCGACCGTTCCCGGCACAGTACTGACGACCATGATCGCGCGTGGTCGATATCCCGATCCCGACTACGGCCTGGATAACCTGGCGATCCCCGAGCATCTGAACAAGCAGGACTACTGGTACCGCGCCGAGTTCGCATCGCCACAGACTGAGGGCCGGTCCCATGTTTCCCTCGTACTCGACGGCATTAACTACCATGCAGAGGTATGGCTCAATGGGCAGCATCTCGGCTCAATGACCGGCGCTTTCACCCGTGGAGTCTTCAATGTGAGCAAATTGCTCCGCGCCGACGGGAGAAACGCCCTCGCAATTCTTGTCTCGCCGGCCCCTCATCCCGGCATTCCCAATGTGCAGTCGATCGCCTTGGGCGCAGGGCTGAACGGCGGTGCGATGGCCATCGACGGACCGACTTTCATGTCCACCGAAGGATGGGACTGGATGCCCCCGATCCGCGATCGCGATTCGGGTCTTTGGCAGGACGTGCACCTCGTCGCGACCGGCCCCGTGGCCATCGCAGACCCACAGGTCATTACGCATCTGCCGCTGCCCGACATCACTCAAGCAGATATCAGTGTCAACGTACCTCTCGAGAATCTTTCTAGCCAGCCCTTACGCGGTATGCTCACCGCCTCTTTCGAAGGCGTCCATGTTCGCAAGGAAGTAACAGCCGCACCAGGTGAGACCACGGTGGCTTTATCTCCGAAAGATTTCCCCGAACTGCATCTCAATCACCCACGGCTCTGGTGGCCGAATGGCTACGGCAGGCCCGAACTCTACCACCTCCAACTCAGCTTCGCTACCGAAGGGAACGCCCCCAGCGAGAAGAAGCTGCAGTTCGGCGTGCGTGAAGTTACGTATGAGCTGAGCCTGCTCGACAATACTGGCGCCCTGCGGCGAGTTGACTACGACCCGACGATCGGCCGGGACGAATTGCGTCCGCAGGTCGACGTGACTCATGAAGCGATGCGCCAGGTCCCTGATGGATGGGCTGCTTCCATCACAGGCGGCGAGGACAACTCCCCCGTCTTCCGCACCATCGCTGATACGCGCGCCACGCCCTATCTCACGATCAAGGTCAACGGAGTACGCATCGCCGTGCGGGGCGGAAGCTGGGGCATGGACGACTCGCGAAAGCGCATCTCCCGCGAACATCTCGAGCCCTACTTCCGCTTCGACCGCGATGCGAACCTTAATATCATCCGCAATTGGCAAGGCCAGAACACCGAGGAGAACTTCTATGACCTCGCCGACGAGTACGGCATGCTCGTGTGGAACGACTTTTGGGAAGTCACGATGGACTCGAATGCGGAGGCGGAGGATCCTCAGCTCTTCCTAAAGAATGCTCAGGACACCATCCTCCGCTATCGCAACCATCCCTCCATCGTGATGTGGTGCGGACGAAATGAAGGCGTGCCGCAGCCGATCATCAACAAAGGGCTGATCCAGCTCACGCACTCGCTTGACGGAACCCGCTACTATTCGCCCAGCTCCAACCAGATCAACCTACAGAAGAGCGGCCCCTACTCGTATGAAGATCCGGCTGACTACTACACGAAACTTGACCCCGGCTTCGCAGTCGAAGTGGGAACTCCGTCGCTGCCCACGCTCGAGTGGTTTTCCCGCTGGATTCCCAAGGTTGACCGCTGGCCAATCAGCGACGACTGGGCATATCACAACTGGCATCCGCACGACGAGCTGAACCAGCATCTTGAGGCACAGTTTGGCGCTGCCGACAGTCTCGAGGATTATGAGCGCAAGGCGCAGATGATGAACTACGTCGATTACCGCGCTATCTTCGAGGGCTTCAATGCCCACCTGTGGGCGCCGAACAGTGGACGGCTTCTATGGATGACCCAACCAGCGTGGCCAAGCGCCTTATGGGGCATTCTCAGCTCCGACTACGATACGCAGGCCTCGTACTATGCGGCGAAGAAGGCTTGCGAGCCGATCCACGTGCAGCTAGATCTTTCCGACAACGACGTCTCCGTCGTAAACACAACGAGAGAGGCGCTGCACGCGCTGAAAGTTAGTACAGATATCTTCAGCCTCGACAGCAAACTGCTCCTGCACCGCGACTCGACTGTCGACGCCGCCTCCGACGACGTCACGCGTGCGTTCAATCTCGATCTCTCCCCAGTCATGGGTGACGGAGTCGTTTTCGTACGCCTGGAACTCCAGGACCAGAGCGGCGAGCTACTCTCTGAAAACTTCTATTGGCGTGCTGCGTCGGACGCAGGCTACCGCGCGCTCGATCGAATCGCTCCCGCCACAGTCACGATGACCGCACAGCTCGTGGCTGCAAGCAGCGATAAGAACAGAACCGCCGAGCGTTGGATCAAGATCCGGCTGAAGAACATCGGCGCGGTCGCCGCGCTCAACACCAAGCTGGTGACCGTCTACGCCTCCGACGGCACACAGGTGCTTCCCGCGTATTACAGCGATAACTACATCTCAATGCTGCCCGGTGAGGAGCGATCGATCACGATTGAACTTCCGGCCGACGCCACAAACCATCCCTTAAGCATAAAGCTACGCGGTTGGAATGCTGTGAAAATGACGACAAATGTTCTTCAAGAGCAGGTTCAGCGTCGTTGAAAACACGCGCTTGGCGCCGTTTGCGCGGCTGCGTTCTCGCATGAAGCTCTACTGCGAAACCGGAAATTGTGCAGTAACCCTATTCGGCGCAGTTTGAGCTATCCTAATGCGAAGGAAATTCCACGGCATCACCCGAAGGAATAGAACTGCAATTTCCGTGTTCCGCTATCAGAAGGGCACCAACTACACACAATGGAAGAGCAATTGCACGCATCTGCAGATGAAGCGGTTAAAGAAATATCCTTGCGACGAGATCATATACGAAGATATCCAACACGCAGAATGCTTCAGGACCGGAGAGACGCGGTCTGAGCTGAGAGACGCGGATGGGGCAAGAGTGAGCCATCCACTCTCTACGAACCGATCGATCCAGAAAACTTGCCGTCGATTCGACGAGCAACATCGCCCGATACAGATTCCAAAGACATCTACGTTCCCCAAACCCATCCAAATCGAAGGAAGCATACCTGTCATGACGAAGACACACACAATCCACGAGCAGCACCCTCATCAGCATGGTTCCAACTGCGGACATATCGCTGTGAAGCACAACGGCCACGTCGACTACTTGCACGACGGGCACCTGCATTTCCTGCACGAAGGCCATGTCGACGAACACGTGATCGAGACGTCCGCCTCCAACCCGGCAACTTGTACTCCGGACCACGTTTGTGACGGCCATGAGAAGGGCCACAAACATGGCGCAGGTTGCGGACACGAGGCAGTTCCCCACGGCGATCACATAGACTACCTGGTTGCCGGTCATCTGCACCACGTGGACGGCGATCACTGCGACTATCACGGCGCTTTGCAGTTGGCGTAGGCATGTCTGGCAACACTTCGAGAAACGGAAACCTTCGTGCGCTTACACCGGATCAATGCAACACTTTCAGATGCAGGCGGGTGTTGGCGACGGGGATCAAATGAGGGAAGCTGGGATAAGAGGGTGTCTGCAAAGTTCTTGTGTGGGGTCATGGTATCGGTTGTCTGATGACCACCAGGGATACCAACAAGCTTGTACGACACCCTTCTCAGTGATGATGGCTGGGACCTGATCAAGCGCTTCTGCGACCGCCTACCAGGAGGTCGACCGCGCAGGACCGAAGTTCGCGCTGTGGTGACCGGCTTTTTGCTACTAGGTGTTTAAAAGGGGACGAGACAGCAAGCAAAGAAATGAATAAATCGCACAGAACGAACGGGATTGGACTTCGAAACCCGAAGTACTTGCGTTAACGCGCAAAATGTCCTCTTCGCGGGAACGACTAGCGGGCTCGAAACGGTACAACGGTCTCTGGAGCGTCACCTACTCGCTCCGCCCAATACGTTGCTCTTCTCGTTCGGCGAGGCCAAGCCCTTCGGCACGCCTGCCCACTTGTTTCAGGTTTTTTTCAAGTTGTTGTAGCTGCTCCGAAGAGAGTTCAGCGAAGACTTCTTGAATGGCGGTTGCGTGCTGGCGGAAGATAGGGACGATAAGTCTCTTGCCACTCGGAGTGAGCGCGACAATACGGATGCGCCGATCTTCGGTGCTCTCGACGCGGCTCACGAGTCCTTTGCTGTAAAGACGGTCAACAGCGACGCTGATCGATCCAGGGGTGAGATTCACTTTTGGTCCGATTGTATTCACCGGGAGAGGTCCTTTATGAAGGAGTACCTCCAGAACCCGAAAATCGGAATCACCCAAACCAGATTTCTCTATGCTCGCGAGCGTGTATTTCTCGATTGCCTGGCGTGCCTTGTTCATCACAAGCCAAACGTGAATTGCGTCGGATGATCGAGGTTTCATAGAAAGGTATTTCTGAATTCTTGGCCAGTATAGCTTATCGAATTATTCGATCAGATCATCTTGATATCAATCTAATTGAGGCCGCTACAACGGATTCACAAACAAGCAGAAGGAGAAACGCCAATGTCTGCTGCAAGTGTCAAGGAGTCCTCCGATCTCGGTACGGGGTACATAGCTTGATCTCAAGGAGTTAGCCAAATGATCAGCATCACTTTGTCAGAAGCGGCAAAAGCCGTAGTCCGAAGAAATACCGAGGAGGTCCAAAGCAGGGGAGACTTCGAAGTTTTCGAAGAGCTGTTCTCTAACAATTTCATCGATCACACCCCCCAGCCGAACACGACTCCGGACAAGGCGGGTGTGCGAAAACTCTATACGTATATTCGTGCAGCGTTCCCTGACTTTCATGCGGAGATCCACTGGCAACTGGCCGACGGCGATCGAGTGACGACATACAAAACCTACTACGGCACGCATGAAGGATCGTTTCTTGGGGTCGCTCCAACTTACCGCCAGATCAACTTCGAGACCGTCGACGTCATGCGGGTCCAAAATGGCAAGATTACCGACCACTGGGGGGTCGGCAATCTTCTGTCGCTGATGCGGCAGATCGGTGGGTGGATTCCGCCCGCGGAAGGATAAACAACGTCATTCGAATCCATCCACCGACGCGAGGTGATGCTATGTCCACTGAAACCGAAAAGGTAGGTCGCTTTCATGAAATCGGGCCGCCTGAAGTTCTTCAATTCGATGAACTTCCAGTTCCCGAACCCGCTCAAGGAGAGGTTCGCCTGCGTGTGAAAGCCATTGGTCTAAATCGAGCCGAATCTCTGTTTCGCCAAGATAGACACCCAGCGTTCACTCCGAAACTCCCATCTACGATCGGCTATGAGGCCTCGGGAATCGTGGAAGCTGTTGGACCGGGAGTTGACCGTTCCTGGTCGGCGCTATTTATCACGAGTTTTAAGGTGAAGTGAGCAAGCATTCGAGAATGGATTGGCTAAGAACGTTCCTGCAATTCCAGAGACAATGATTGTTCCATCATCAGAATTAAAGTGGGCGGAACGGAATTCTCCATCGGGAAGATCATTGAGCCTTTTCCAATTTTTCCCACTGTCCTTACTTGTGTACACACCTGTAAGGGAGGTCACAACTTCCCGATTTGGCTTAGATGGGTCGATCTCTATTGTGAAGGCCCGAATGTTGGGACCTGCCTGATCTCTGCCTCTATGCAAAAGAAAGTTTGCATGGGTCACTCGCTCCACGACATCTGCGCTTAGGGGGTTGTAGACTCCCCAACAGGCGGCCAAATGAGGGCCTCCCACGGTACTTATTCCCTGTATCGCTGAATCTGCACCGACTCCACGAATTCGTGTCCATTTCATCGTGTGGGAGTTAAGACGGTAGGCTTGATCGCCAGTTCCTACATAGAGAAAACTCGGACGTGGATTTTTTGGATCATCAAATTGCATGGAAAGAATATCCAAGTTCGTTGGAAGATGGGGTAGGGGCCCATCTTTGATCCATGAGCCGTCGTCACCTTTGTGGTAGGCAAAAATTTGAGGGTTTCGGTCAAAGTAGCCGTAACCGACTATCATCTTCTTCCCGTCGGCCGTTATTTTAACGACTCCCGCCGTTACAGGATCACCCTTTCTTTTCGGGATGCTGATCTTTGGATTCGGTTGAGGAACTCGGGTCCCGACGATCGATCGCACCACAGCATGAGACGTACTCGACTGAGGAAAAACCTGAAAGGCTCCCCTTTCCGTCGTGATCACGAAATCAGTTCCGCCGGGGGACACACCTAACCCGTTACGCTCGCCCTCACCTACTCCCGCGTCGAAATATTTGGAATCCACCCGCGCCACTTGAGTCCATGTTTTTCCGCCATCGGTTGATTTCGATATGTACATAGCCCGATCTTGGGGGGGAACCTTGCTGCTTAAGTCTGCAGTGAGACCCCACACAACATTGGGATCTTTGGCCTGGGGATCGGGATCAGTGGCCATGGCTTCAATAAAGTCACTGCCGAACTGATGGCTTCCTGGAAGATCTTTCACTTCATGAATATTGCAACTGTCTAAGTCCTTTTTTGCATCCCCATCATCACTGTCCGCAGAGTACGACGATGAAGGTCTGATCGGCGGTGCTGAGTTAGCACAGCACATCGGCGGTGTGTTCACTGCCGCAAATTCGGGGATATTTTCTGGAGCAATTTGTCTTCTTAAATATCCTTCATTGTTGACGGCCGTTTGTGCCAACTGAACATTCAGTGGAAGTTGAGTTTGTCCCCATGCCATCATCGGAGCGGCCAGCACTACCAATCGGAATTTTCGTTTTAGCTCCCAACGATCCCACACTCTACCCCCCGAGGCGGAGTCGAGCGTACTTTTTCTTCTTTCGCTGGACGCAGAACTCGGAACGGTATCCTGTTTACCCCAACCCGAGTGCATCAAGGGCCCGTTTTGTTGTTCACCCACTGGATGCAAGCCTCCGCAATGTCCGTTGCGCCGTCAAAGCCGCATGCGGCGTGGCGCTGGCCCGATCATAGGATGGTTTAGGCCAACTTCAAAAAGGAAATGTGCATCGAGGCGGAAGGTATCAAGAAGGAGTCGCGGTGTGCGGTGTGAAACCTACTTTCTGGTTTCAGGATCGCGTGGTTAGGTCGACTGATTCACACTAGAGGCGGAAACCGGCGAAGATTGCTGTTTTGGTCATCTTTCAACAGCGCATTCACGCCCTTGAGAGTAGCGCGTCGCGTGCCCAACCGCCGCGTGCAGTGCTAACGGATCAGCCGTCGAGTCGCCTTTCGTATTCGACAGTCTCTCCGTATTCAAGATTTCGTCGCAGGATCCGCAGATACATTGCCCAGCAGAGACACGAAACGCGCCAATGTTCATTACTCTCGGGCCAACCGGTGTGGTGGAACCGAACGCGAGTTGGGTCGTTTCCGTCTGGGGCCAATTCGCATCCTGCGAGAGTTCCAATCCAATCAGGATCTGCTTGCGTTATTTAAAGGTCGAACGAAGAGGGCGGTACGTGACGGGTCACTCTCGCCTTTCAGTCGGCCGAAGTACAAGCGAATGCCGGCACGCTCCCGGGATTTTCCGGACGATGTTTTCGTCCACCATTTCTCCCGCCAGCTGGCGTAGCGAATGATCGGAAGACACGCTCAGGTGGGGCATTCACAGTAAATTCGTGAAGAGATCCGCCATGTGTTCTCCCGGATTCCATGCTATGAGTGGCGATGTCGCAGTCGAACTCTTAAGAGACTGATCGAGGGGACGCGTCCCTGATGCTTGCACAATCCCCGCGACCAGCTCCAGAGCCCTTCCCAGCAATGGGAGACTTCGCACTTGGGATCAGTGAAAGAGGTTCAACGTGTTCGAGATGTCATCCACAAAGTAGACACCCTCAGGAACCGCGGTCAGACCGAATAATGCGCCTGCTCCGGGAGGCGATCCAGTGTTATCCACTAACTCAACGGCAACCTGTTTGCCGCCTCTCGGATTTATCTCGACGATGTTACCGTCATTTCCGTTCGCAGATACGAGGTGATGATCCGGCGTGAGCGCGAGGCCGAGCGGGTCATTGAGCGCTCCGCCCTGAGAGACAGTACGGCCAACGCCGTCGGGGTGCGTCCGGAACAGCGCATTGGGAATTGCCGCGATCCGATTGTTGAGGCTGTCCGCAACGTACAGAATTCCTGTTTGGTCATCAAACGCGACACCTGTCGGGCCAATGACCAATGCGGCCGGATCGGTGCGCTCGGGGAAGCCGGAGGCGACGACTGTACTATCAAGCAACTGAGGTGGACGGCCATCTGGAATGGACAATGCCAAGCGAACAATCGTAGCTCCATTCACAACATTGCCGTTGGCAGCGACGGTGCCATTAAGAACGTTCGTCACAAACAGTGCGGCGAGGAAGCCCCCGTCCACGGCCGTCATGTCCCATGGACCATTCAGGTTATGATCTGAAAATGTTTCAACCACATTGCCAGAGCCGTCGAGGACGATAAGGCAACCAGCCTGTGCGTTCGCTGCGATGCCACCACTGGCGGGCAGGCTTCCAACGATGACAAAGCCGCTGCGCAGAGCCACCAGCGCAGTGGTCAGTCCAATTCCTCCAGGGCAGGACACTTTGTTCGGATCTATTTGGGCAAAGACACTGAACGTCCCATTCGGCGCAATCTGCACGATTGTGGTGCCTGTTCCCTGTTGATTTGCGCCGTTGTTGAAGTTGCTGACGAGGAATCGGCCCTCGATCAGACTTCCTATGGTCCTGGGAACCCGGGCAACCCCGTACGGGTTCAGATCACCATTTGGCGGCACTGTGGTACTAACAGTGGTTACAGTTTTGAAATTCCCGATGAACGAGCCATCAGCTGCATAGGCGGCGCGATTCGTGGCGGCCGCGATCAGTAGCATCAGGGCCAGCACACGGACTCGAAGAGAGGGTGGATGGTTCAGGTTCATATTTGTCCTCCTCAGCTGATCGCGCGCGATCTGGCGCGATCAGAGCACTGCGTTCTCACTGTTGATGAATTAGCTTAGAGTGTTCGCGGGTGAGCGTTGTCATGGAATTGTCTTGATCCTGCAAATTCTTTTCGCGAGGAGAAATGGCCCGCCCGGTAATTCCGCCGACCGTATGCAGGAAACGCTTGGGAGAGGGTTTTTGAAATCTTCATAAGGAAATTTAAATGTTCTTTTCATGTTTTCACCCGCCTCGTCGTCGATTCCCAAATGCCGCTGCCCGTACCCGGCGAACCCGTGCGCCTCGATGAACTCATTCTCTCGTTGGGTGGATGGCTGATGTTCGCTCCATGCGTCTCTTTCGTCCAGAACGACCCTTCCTTCGTTAACGAGCTCTTTAGCATGCTCCAGTGCCTTCCTGTTCAGTTTGACCGCCACAGTTACCTGCTTTCTACGTCGTTTGCAGCTTACGTGCGAGCGCGGTCATGGGATTTAGGTGTCCTGACAGCTGCATACTCACGAAACCAATTTTCATACTCTTGGGCTCTCTCCCGTTTAGATGGGTCGACTCTCGGCACTTGGCTCAGGCAACAATCCCCGGCTTGGGCCCAGTGACGAATGTGTCTTTGCTTATCAAGAACACGAATGATCGAGTTTCATTCCGGGGTGCGGAAGCTTAGAGACAGGATCTGAGTTTGATGCTTGCAGTTCCTTCGGGTCAATTGATTCAGGACCCTTTACTCTTGTAACTTTTTCGGGTCCGCGGCGTCTCAGGGATAGATGGCGTTGCCTGGCAAGCCGCGGGCGCGGTCTGGCAGAACAGGAAGATCGTTCCTGAACCTGGATGCTTTGGAGCCAGTTCGAAGGCACTCCAGAAATGCACGAGGTAGGATTGTCAGCAATATCGACATCGCCGGCTCAAATTCAGATAGCGCGTACGCTGGACCAGGAAATTGCTCTGATCGAGCGTGTGTGTGCGGGGGAGACGCAACTCTTTTACGAGTTGATAAGCCCCTATGAGCGATCCGTTTATGTTGCAGCCATTTCAATCTTGCAGAATGAAGCCGATGCCGAAGAAGTAGCACAGGATGCGTTTCTCAATGCTTTCGCCCATCTGAATTCCTTCCGGAGAGAAGCCAAATTCAGCACTTGGCTCATCCAGATAGCTGTTAACGAAGCGCGCACGAAGCGCCGCAGGGATCGCAAGTTTCTGTACAAGTCCATCGACGAGCAAGGGCAGGATGAGGAGGGTGAATATTTCCCTAAAGATTTTGCCGATTGGCGCGAGATTCCATCGGAAGCCCTGCAGCGGGCCGAGCTCTGCCGCGCCCTGCAGAACGCAATTGCGTCTTTGAAGCCGGCGTATCGGGAGGTGTTCGTGATGCGGGATATGGAACATTTGAGTGTTGCAGAAACCGCAGATGTTCTTCAGATCAGCCAGGCTTTAGTAAAGACACAGCTGCTTCGGGCAAGATTGAAACTGCGCGATGCTCTGGCGCCCGGAATCGACGGAGTATGGAACATCCGAGACGGGCCTTGGAAGAAGGTGAGGCCTTGGTAAAGTGGCTGCTATAGAGATCAGTTGCGTAGAGGTTTGGCGGGAGGTGTCAAACTATATCGACGACGCCGTCGATCGCGAGCTCCGCGAGCGAATGGAAGAACATTTCCGGGGATGCGAACACTGCGTTGCCGTTCTAGACGGGATGCGGAATATTGTCCGCCTCGTCGGCGATGGTCGTGCGTTTGATACGCCTGCCGGATTCAGTGATCGCCTGAAGGCGGTGTTGGCGCGGAACCTCGGGAGCTAAGGATGGTTCGTGCGCCGGCAGTCATCGTGCTGGGAGAGCCGCCGCTCTCTTCTGGAAGCAGACGTGGGGGCAGTTCCTTATTGGTAATGATGTAATCAATCTTCCACGCGCCGTTCTCTTTTTTCCAGGTCTCGAAATAGCGATATTTTGTGTCCGCAATGCTTCCCGTGTCTTTCGCAATAAGCCGGACCTTGTGCCAGCCCCAGTCATAGGCGAAATCATCCTTTATCAGAACGTCGATTACGATCGGAACCATCTCGACTCGAAAACAACGAAAGAGTTCTTCAGTCCTCTGTCGAAGAGCGCGCACCGACTCCTCGCCGTAGAAGCTGGGCTCGCCGTCTGAGCAGTCGGTGAATTCGGAGGCAAAGACGCTAAGAAGCCGATCGAGGTCGCTATTGTTGTAGGCTTCGCGGTATTCAGTTTTTGCCGCCAATATTGCGTACTGGTCGTTCTCGACTATGACGGCACCCCGAAGATGACAGCTATATTCTACGCCGGTGCGAAGTGAGATTTGCAGGCTGTCCGCTACCGGCGGCCGCTCGACGCCGACAGGATTCTCCCGCGCTGGGCACCGGATAGAGAGAATAGTTTTAATGCCTGTTGGAGGACGTCGAAGCAAGCGCGCACGCTTCGATGCCTTCGCTCCTTAGCCCTTCATTAGGAGCCATCGAGCGCCGATACGCTATTTTCGCTCAAAGGAAGTTCCAATCGTGAGTGCCAATCCGCGCACCCGAGTGGGTGAGAAAGTGAGCCATATTGCCGCACAGCAGTCGCACCGTCGAGACAACGCAGATGGGCTGCCCGTCGGAAAGTACCTTCCCATGTCAGCTCGTTGGCTGGCGTGGTCTTACCGCCGCAGTGACCCGCCTTCCGTTGCGAGATTAGCGTGAAAACATCACTCCACCGGCGCGGCATGGTTACACCTCCTCCGGTTGAACGGCGGGCGGCTGCGGCTTCTTTTTGCGGGGTTCCCTGGCGACAGCCCACGGCCTGGCGAACGAACTCGCGCACGGCGGCGTCCAGTTTGTTCCGGGCCTCTAGCGGGTCGTAGAGGCTGTAGCAGGCCGTGCAAGTGCCTACGATGCCCCCACGGCCATCACGTTCGGGGTTATAGCGGGGATGGCGCGGGCATTTCGCCTTGACCCGCTCTTTGACGGAGAGCTTGTAGTTGAATTTCAGCATGA
>DASYBJ010000692.1:0-10198 GCA_036500845.1 Acidobacteriaceae bacterium | reverse complement strand
TTCCTGCTCCTTCTTGTGCCGATGTTCCTGGATCTCGGGGTGGGCGAGAAGGTTGTTCAGCCGGTTCAGCTCCGCCTGATTCTCTTCCGCAGTCAGCGGCCTGCCGTTTCTCTGCACGAGGCGCGCTACATCCCCATCCTTGGTTTCGACAATCTCCTTTACAGTGCTGCCTTTCGAATCTTCTTTGTAAAGACGGTAGCGGAAGGGATGGCCGTGCGAAGGCGGGTGAAGCTCGTTCCATGAGGCATCGCGGACAATTTTTCCCGGATCAGGGACCGATTCAGAACTCTGCGCGTGGGCGGCGCCACAACTAGCCAGTAGCACGGCTCCGACCCAAACCCAGTGCCGTACATACGGCCCGAACTTCTCAAAAACCATAGTTCGCTCTCCCGGCAGTCCGGAACCTGCAAACAACCCTTGTTGGCTCCGGCATCGGGCAAAAAAATCATCCCCTCGAGTGCGTCACGGAACTCCTCAGTCTACCTCGGATGCGTCCAAAGCCGCTTCTTACCCGTTTGTGTATTGCGGCGTCGTAAGATAGTTGCGTATAGTTCGGGCAGAGAACAGCGACTTTAGGTATGGAGAGAATCGAGATGGCAGGAGAGAACCCTGCGGTGATCGGCAAGTCCGTCCAAATCCGCGGAGAAGTAAAGGGAAGCGAAGACCTGCTGGTTGATGGTAATGTCGAAGGAACCATCACCCTCACCGAGAGCCGTCTCACCATCGGTCCTCATGCGAAAGTCACTGCCAATGTCGCCGCGCGCGACGTAGTTTTGTTAGGCCGTCTCATTGGAAATGTCCGGGCGACCGGACGGGTCGAATTGCGCAAAGGATGCGACTTGGTTGGCGACATCGCGTCAGGCCGTCTCTCGATCGAAGAAAACGCATTGTTCCGCGGCAAGGTAGACTTAGTAGACCCGGCAGATAAGAACGCGGCTGCGGCCGCAGGCGTACCCGCCACGGCCAAAGCAGCAGCCGCTGAGCATTCGCTCTTGAAAGCTCCGGTGCAAAACTAGCACGGTTCCAAAGAAGATTGATTGTTCAGCAGACCATCGAAAATTCCGAAACCAGCCGTACATTCATTCCTCTCAGGCGCCGCCTGCGATAGAGACTGACGAATCGTGATCCGAAATCTTTTCAACAGGACACAAACCGACCGCACGGTGTCTTCGAGCCCAACCGTCCTTACCGGACCGCGTGTCCCCAGACATTCCAGTAGTTGGGGGGCTTTGCTCAAGCACTTAAAGACAGAACCCGGTATGCGGATCTTGGACATCGGTCCCACTTCGCCGACCAACATAAACTTCCTTACCGCAATGGGTCACGGCGTTTACATGGCCGATATCGTGAACGAAGCCCTCAACCCGGAATGGATCATGCCAGGGAAAGACGGCGGGGAAGCGCAATTCAATGTCGAAGGGTTTCTTGATCAGAATCTGGATTTCGCTGGCCGCGAGTTTGACGTAATCTTGCTCTGGACTACTCTCGATTACCTCCCCGAAGCTCTCGTAGGTCCTGTGATCCAGCGCTTCCGCTCGTCCATGCGCCCCGGCGGGCGCGTTCTCGCTCTATTTCACACGCGCGCCACGGGCGCTCGAACTTCTTTCTGCCGCTACCACATCACCGACAGTGATTCGATCGAGATGCAGGAGACGACGTCCTTCCCGGTCCAACGCGTCTATACCAATCGAACGATCGAGAAGATCTTTCTTTCGTACGCAAATATGAAGTTCTTTCTTGCCCAAGACAATCTCTACGAGGTTCTAGTAACCCGCTAGCATCCTATCTCTGACCTTCGCTGCACAAGTTGCTCTTTGAATCGGCGACGCTCGCAGCTGGCGGGACGATCACCGTTGTCGCATTCTTCGGACAGCTCCCGAATTCGCTCAATGGACTGAGTGGAGTCCCTCGACGGAACGAGAATCATCGGACTACCGCCCGATCGGGGCCATGGGAACTCCGCCGCTCCTCCCAGAACGCTTGAGCGGTGCGTTTTTGCTCCCAAGGCCGGCCACCCAATCCATGCTTTTGGCAGACACTCTTCACCAGCATGGAGAGGCGTTTGCGGTAGGCCGCCGAGACAAACGCCGCTTGCGAGAAACGCCTCTCATACATCTCCTCGAGGTCAGGAAAGTGTTCGCGGACAAAGCTGAGATACACCGGCTTGGAGCAGGGCTTGAGAAAAAGCGGCTGCGCTGAGAAGAAGCTTGCTCGTGCGCTTTTTGCCCTTCGCACCATCGAATCGAGCGCTTTCACCGTATCGGTGATGCCGGGCAGGATCGGCGAGCAAAGGATACCGGTGGTGAGACCCGCCTCGCGTAGCCGCGCGACCGTTCTCAGCCGTAAGTCTGGGCGAGGGGCACGGGGTTCGAGCAGGCGAGCCAATTGTGCGTCCGGTGTGGTGATGGTTAAGTGCAGCACGAGCGTGTTCCGCTCCGCAATCTTCGATAAGAGCGGAATGTCGCGTTCGATCAGGGTGGACTTCGTCACGATTCCAAGATGGAGCCCCTGCTGACGAGCCAACACCTCGAGCAGGCTTTGTGTGACTTTTGCTTGGCGCTCAAATGGCTGGTACGGGTCGGTTGCGGTTCCGAGCGCGATCTCTTCACCTGGGCGGACCTGTCTCAGCTCCTGTTCGAGGAGCCATGCGGCATTCTGCTTGAGAAAGATCTTCCGCTCGAATTCTTCCGGCTGGCGCAATTCCATGAATTCGTGTGTATATCGTGCGTAACAGTACCGGCAGGCGAATTCGCATCCCCGATATGGGTTGATGCTCCAGACAAAGGGGAGGCCACGTTTGGAGATAGACCTGTTAAGCACCGATCCCACGTGCAGCGTACGAAATTCCACCAGATGCCCCTCGCCGGACGGATCGCTCTCAGCTGCCATTCGCGCGATTCCTGTGAGTGCCGATGAGGGTTCTTCCGACGGAGCTTGGTCGAGGATCGGAAACAACGGTAACGTGCCCTCTGTCTTCGCCATTTGTTCGCCTCAATACCTCGAGCGTACGCCCGGGAGCCAAGGCGGTCAAGGGACGGCGACATCCAAGGCAGGCTTTCCTGAACTGTAGGACAACTCCGAGTCCTCTAACCTTTCGCGCGGCGTTTGGTTCGTTCAAAAGGTTGGGGACCAGAGACACCCCAATCGACCCTCCTAACAGGAAGGGACAAGCAACGCTCATCAGCTGAGGCCTGAGACTGAAGACTAGGCGATGAAACTCGACGACGGTCAACGAACGACTGCCAGCTGAAGATTGGTACACAATGGAACATGAGCAATCTTCAGGGAACTGTCATTACCTGGCTTGGCCACGCAACCGTCCTGATCGAAACCGCTCGTGGCACATCGATCCTGATCGATCCCTTTATCAAACAAAGCCCCACGTATCCCAAGAACTTCAAGTTGCCGGAGAAACTCGATCTATTGCTGCTTACGCACGCCCATGAAGACCATATCGCTGACGCAATTCCGGTCGCAAAAAAATCGCACCCTAGCGTCTTGGGCACGTTTGAACTCGTCACATGGCTCGCTGGCGAGGGCGTAAAAAATACCGTCGGTATGAACCTGGGTGGTTCCTTTGTTTTCCAGGATGTCACCGCGACGATGGTCGAGGCAAAGCACTCTTCAGGAATTCAGGATGGTGACTCGATCATCTACGGGGGGATCGCGACGGGTTTCGTGCTGGCTATCGAAGGCGGTCCGAGGCTCTACCACTCAGGCGATACGTGTGCTTTCTCCGACATGCAAATCATTCGCGATTTGTACGCGCCGGAGTTGGCGATGCTTCCTATAGGGGATCGCTACACGATGGGCCCACGGGGAGCTGCATTGGCCACTCAGTTCCTGGGTGTGAACACCGTTCTACCGATCCATTTCGGCACGTTCCCCTTCCTCACAGGAACCCCGGATCAGCTGAAGAAGGCGCTCGAAGACCGCGGTCTCTCCGGTGTTGAGGTGATGATGCTTCAACCGGGAGAGTCCATTCGTTAGACCGCCATCAGGATGCGTCGTTGTCGGCTTTTGGTGCGCGAACCGTGTACTCGTATCCGCCGGCGCGAAGGCCTTCCTGACGCGGTGGTGGAAGCGCTGGAGTTTCATTCTTCATGCAGCGCCGTAAGCCACGAATAGTCTCCGTACGATCGCGCGCGTATTCTGAGGCGAGTCGAGTCAGCGCATAACTCACGATGTCGCTGTGATGTAAATCCTGCATCTCGGGATCGCGTTTGAAATTGAGCCACAGCCGGTGCACCAGCTGCACGTCGTCAGCCTGCAGCGAAGGCGCGTGCGGTCCGATATGGAACGCCTGAGCCTGCCCGTCCGGTGAGACAACATAGAACGTGATCTGACGCTTCGGCTCGGGAAGAGCCTCCCAGGCTTGGCCGACGTGATATGCCTGCTCCTGCGCCGTGAGTTTGTTGGAAAGACCTGCGACTACGGCACTCGCTTCCAAAGAGTTTGCCGTCTGCACGAGCGCGGCAAAGATATCACCTGCCGGAACCACCAGGAGGGAGATATGTTTGCCAAAGCTTTCCGCAACCGAAACAGCCTTAGTGAAAAGCATCTGCTCGTATTCGCTGAAGAGTTGTTCTGACGCCGCAAGATATTCCGGGCCGCCCGCGCCCATCATGCGCGCGGTCAGGACTACGATGTCCTGGTCATCGGTGTTGGTGTGCGCCAAAGCCCACTTGAGAGCGAATGGATTGTTGGCGTCTCGCATCGTCACCATGACGCAGCCAGGATGGATCTGGAGCACTTCGCGTCGGACCGTGTCCTCGTGCTCTAACTGAAAATGTTCTTTCATCTGCGTCGCGGTCGCAGCGTGACGCCGCCGATTGTGCTTTTCCGAGAACGTGAAAGTAGCAAAGAAAACAGCGGCAAAGATCACGCCGCTTACTGTCGCGACCGACTTTGTAAATAGATTGACGATCGCGGTGGTTGCTAACACGGCGAAGACCGACATCAAGCCCACGGGAATCTCGGTGTTGCCGATCCGTATGTTTATCGGAACCTTCCAACCGCGCTGGCCTTTGAACTTCCATCGCAACACCAGCATCGCCAGGCTGTTGAAGGTGAAGCTCCAGATCACGCCGAATGCGTATGCCTCGCCCAGCGTGATGACATTGCCCCGGCTGGCCACGATCGTGAACAGTTGCATGCCAGATACGAGATTCACAATCCGGTAGCTGGTGCCGTACTTCCGTTGCGGTTTACGAAACCAATCGGTCAAAACTCCGTCTTCCGCGATGCGCATCAGCACACCCGTCGAACCGATCATCGAAGTGTTGACTGCGCCGGAAAGGATCAGAAAACCCACGATCACCACGAACACCCGAAAAGCAATGCGCAACACCTGCGGCCCAACCATGTACATGGCCATGCCGGCGATCAGGTTGTCGCGAAAGACGGGCACGCGCACCGAATCCGGAATTAACATCACCGCGAGTAGCGAACCGATTCCCGTAAACAGGAAGCTGTAGATCGCGATAACAATCGCGGCACGCTTCAGGTTCTTGAGCTTCGGATGCTCGATTTCACGATTGACTTGGGCAAGCGTCTCCTCGCCGCTCATCGCCAGCACCGAGTGCCCGAAGGCCATGAGGATGCCAAAAAGCCCGAGCGTTTGCGGCAAGGGCAGGTGTTTGAGGAAGCCCAGCGCGTCCGGACTGAAGTGGAGATTGGAAGGAACTGGAAGCGGAGGGAGGGAAGCGCCAACGTGGAAAGCGGAGAATGCGCCCCAACCCAAAAGGATCACCACCATCACGGTAGTGATCTTCATCACTTCGAGCGCCTTGTCGCTCGATTCCTCGATCCCTTTAATGTTCTGCCACCAGTAATAGAGCGTTACTGCGGCTGCAAACACTGCGGACGTGAAGTCCATCGGGAGCAGACGCACCCCGTGCGTTGTGAGGAGACCCCCAGGGATCCACCTGTGCGCGGCTCCCACCTTCAGGAATTCGTTCAGTAAGCCCGTGATGTACTGTCCGGCCGATACGCCTGAGATCGGCCCCGTAAGGATGTAGTCGAACATCAAGGCGGAAACGCTCAACTTCGCGAAGGTTCCACCTAAAGCCTCTTTCACTACGCGATACACCCCGCCGCGTGTGAACATCGAACAGCTCTCCACATAGACGGCGCGCACCGCGAATGAAAAGAGCATGACGCCCAGAATGAACCAGGGCGCGGATTTTCCGATGGCTTCCTCTGCAATGCCGCCCGCATAAAACGCGGACGAACCGAGATCGTTTAAAACCACGGCGGCTGCCCGCCAGAAGGAGATAAACGTGAGCATCACGGAGGAGGCCACAACCAGCCTCACTCGGGTAGATGGTGCGATCGTTGTTCGTTCGGAAGGCATTCGCTGTGGAGTTAAAGACCTGTGAACATTTCTGGGCGGCGGGCGCTCGCCATGTACTCAGGCAGACCGCTGCGAGGCCTCACTGAGGCTGCCGGTAACCCTTTGCAGTTGTCTGGGAATGAGGGACAGGGAGGGGGTTCGCGGTCGCTTTGTCTCTCGTCGCTAACTTCCATCGGGTGTTCCTCGCTTCTACAGCACTTCGCCAAAGCCCCGGAAACATGCTTTGCGTGCTCGTCAGGCCCAACCTGGTTCCTGGTGGCTTGGCTTGGCGTTCGCGACATCGCCGCCCAAATCATCCACGATTCCCGGTGCCGGACAAAGCACGCCCTGGGAATAGCAACGAGGGGTTGACAACCCTTCGCTTTCGCGCCCTCGGCTGAGTGTATGTCGGTTATGCCTCACCGTCAATGAAATCAGAGGCCAGTCCCCGAATCCGTGTGCACCCGCTACTCTCCCAAAAGCTCTTGAAGATCTTCCACGAAGCTCAGCACCACAACAACGAGCGAACCCGCGACTCCTGCAAAAAACACGATGTCGAGGAACCTCATGAAGAGGATGAAAAGCGACATGATCAGATTCTACGCCTTCGTCAGGAGCCCGCCTCGATACGGCTTAAAAGCGAATTCAGATGGTAGACTCGCGGCGATGGCTAAACTTCTCCGGCAACCCTGGCTGGTTGGTATTTTTTGTGCTGGGTTTTTGATGTTGCCGTACTCAATCGTGGGCCCTACGCCCTATTGGCGTACTTTTTTTGCCTGGGTTTCCTTCGCCCCTTTGCTCTGGGTTCTTCTCCTACCCGAAAATCTAGATCGGCGCTCTGCACCCTTTCGCGGCGCTTTGGGCGCCTATGTGATGGGCGTGCTCTGGTATGCAGGCAACTGCTACTGGATTTATCAGACTATGTTGTACTATGGCGGCCTTCCGCCGCTCATTTCCGTGGGTATTCTGATCCTCTACAGCCTCGTTCTCGGACTGTACTTCGCAGCCTTTGGGCTCGGCATAACTCTCATCGCAAAGACCTGGAAAAGCCCATTTCCCCCCTTGCTCGCTGCGCCTTTTCTGTGGGTCGGTGTTGAATTGCTCTCCGCGCACCTCACAAAGGTTCCGTGGGATCTGCTGGGCTACTCCCAAATTGATAATTTCCTACTTGCGCGTCTCGCCCCGTTCGCCGGCGTTTATGGCCTTTCCTTTGTGCTCATGAGCGGCAATGCACTCATCGCGCAGGCGCTTTTCCGCAAGGCGCCTTCTCGAGTGATTCCGCAATTTATTGGGGCGTTCCTGCTCGCCTTACTCCTGCAAAACGGCGACCGCCTTGTCCCTCCTCCGGCTCCCGTGGAGGCCACCGCCGTCCTAGTGCAGCAGAATTTGAATGTTAACCAGGACAATGCATGGAATGACCTGGAATACAGAACGCAGGTTGCGGAGTTCATTCGACTGAGCCGGCGTACCTGCGGACCTTACCTCGCCGGAATGCCCGATCTCGACGCCTATCCCGTCGCACCGGACTGTCCTCCGGCTCCTCGGTCTCCGGGCCTGATCGCGTGGCCGGAGTCTCCTGCGCCCTTTCACGACAAAGATGCGCGGTTTGTGGAAGCTCTTCGTACTGTTGCGCTCGATCAGCACGCTCCCGTCGTTGCCGGAAACACTGCCATCGATCCACACGGAACATCCGTCGACCTCTACAACTCAGCGCTTTTCGTCAGACCCGATGGAACGGTGCTTGGCCGCTACGACAAGGTTCACCTTGTCCCGTGGGGCGAGTACATTCCGTTTAAGAAGTTCTTTGCCTTCGCGAAGAACTTGACGCAGCAGGCCGGCGACATGACGCACGGCTGGCGCCGTTTGGTCTTCACGGCAAGTGGCCACACCTTCGGTGTCTTCATTTGTTATGAAGAGATCTTCGGAGACGAGGTTCGCCAATTTGTTCGCAACGGCGCCCAGGTCCTCGTGAACATCTCCGACGATGGATGGTATGGAGACTCTAGTGCTCCGTGGCAGACTCTCAATATGGCGCGCATGCGTGCCGTCGAAAACCGGCGCTGGCTGCTGCGTGATACGAACACCGGACTGACTACAGTGATCGATCCGTATGGCCGCGTGACCGCAAGTGTTCAGCGCCACGCCTTGACCTCGCTTGCCGCCCGGTATGGATATCGAAGCGATCTCACCTTCTACACGCGCTACGGAGACGTCTTCGCCACCCTCTGTGGGATAATTTGTGTAGTTGTTCTCGCGGCAACGCTGCGTGTTGCGCTCAGCCGCGGAAAGGTTCAGAGCGCCCCTCCACAAGGTCTCGTCAGAAGCTAATGTTGAATGATTTGGAATTCGCCTACTCCCCGGTGCGTGATAAGGCGCGCGACCTGCGGGAGTATCTTTGACGCTCCTCGTCTTCGCAAGGAGCTGGCAGCTCTGGAAAGCAAACTCTCCGACTCCGCAGTCTGGTCCAATCCGGTGCAATCCCAGGCTTTGATGCGCGATCGTAAGCGCATCGAGGCGCAGCTTGAGATGGATAACGAACTCGTGCGCCGTACCAGTGACATCGAAGCTTACTTCGAGCTTGCCCGCGAAGGGGAGTCCATTGAGCCGGAGCTCGAGCGCGAGATCAAATCGCTAAGCGCCTTTGTCGACCAGCTCGAAACGCGAACGATGCTTTCCGGTGAGGCAGATGCACTGAACGCCATCGTTACTGTTCATCCCGGAGCTGGCGGCACCGAATCCCAGGATTGGGCCGATATGCTTCTGCGCATGTATCTGCGCTGGGCAGAACGCCACGGTTATAAGACCGAAATCAACGACTATCAAGACGGCGAAGAAGCCGGGATCAAATCGGCAACATTCACCGTGATCGGCGAATACGCTTTCGGGCAGCTCTCCGGAGAAACTGGCGTTCATCGCCTCGTCCGTATCTCGCCCTTCGATCAGGCCAAGCGTCGCCACACCTCATTTGCCAGCGTCTTCGTTTCACCGGAGATCGACGACTCGATTCAGATCGATATCAAGCCTGAGGACATACGAACAGATACTTACCGGTCGGGCGGTAAGGGCGGTCAGCACGTGAACACGACAGACTCCGCCGTGCGCATTACGCATCTTCCGACGAATATCGTCGTCCAATGCCAGAACGAGCGCTCTCAGCATAAGAACCGCGAAAAGGCGATGAAGATGCTGCGATCGCGTTTGTATGAATACGAGCTTGAAAAGAAAAAGGAAGTCTCGAGGAAACTCGAGGATTCAAAATTGGACATCAACTTCGGCTCTCAGATCCGCTCGTACGTTCTGCAGCCTTATCGAATGGTGAAGGACCTGCGCACCAGGGTCGAGATCGGTGATGTCGACCGCGTTCTGGACGGAGATCTCGATCCACTCATCCGCGGATATCTGATGATGCGGCGTCAGGGCGGTGTTCCGGCCGCGGTCGATGCTTCCGCAGATCTCGACTGATTCACGGTTGTTTTCTTCCAAAGAACAAGGAGTTCAGGAGCGCGTGAACGAGCCTGAGACGATTCGAACCATTCTTGAGAACGTGAAGACCATTGCCGTGATTGGGCTCTCGAATAAACCCGATCGAGCGAGTTTTGGGGTCTCCCGCTATATGCAACGACACGGGTATCGGATTGTTCCAGTCAATCCATCGCTCTCCGAGGTGTTGGATGAGACCTCGTATCCCACTCTGGATGCAGCTGCCGCTGCCGCAGGCAAGATCGACCTCGTCGATGTCTTCCGTGCGCCGAAGTTTGTCCCCGAGATCGTGAACGACGTTATCCGCCTTAAAATTCCGTATTTATGGCTGCAACAGGGAGTTATCGATCAACAGTCCGCCCAGCGCGCCGAGACTGCGGGCGT
>DASYBJ010000691.1:0-5873 GCA_036500845.1 Acidobacteriaceae bacterium | reverse complement strand
TCCTCACCATGTAACCGAAACGTTCATCACGGAATCGTGGCTTGAATACCTCAGGCAACGAGAACGCTTCACCGCATCGGACCGTGAAATCCGCGACAAGGTTTGGAGCTATCATCGGGGGGACGATCCACCGCGATCGTCTTATATGCTGTATGTAAAGGAAACTACCACTGTTACAATTGAGGAAGTAAGGTCATAGCCGACGGAAGAGGGTAGAGATCCGATCGAAATGGGCGCCCCCAAATGGAAAGACAAGTAAACTGGCTTAGGGATGGACAGTCGTGGTCTCCCGCCCTTGGCGCAAACTGCCGCGCCAAGAACGGGGCACCCATCGATGGTTGCTGGGCTAGCTTAGCTGAGGCATTCTGGCAGGCTCGTTGCTACGACTTCAATGTGTTCACCGAAGAAAAACGAGTAGAAAAGTTAAGAGGGCCCGGCAGGATAGGTGCCGCCCTCAATAGGTGTTGCTGAGGGTTGGGGGCTGCGAACCGGCTTTATCGCGCTGGTCTTCAAATCTTGATCGATCTGCGATCCGTTGCTACTCCCTCGCCTTTGTTTACTGTTCGGCGTGGTGCATCTCCGGTTGGACCTGCTGGTATCCGCCAGGAATCTGGAAGTGCGATTCGTCCACGGGTTCAGTGGAGAAGTTGGATGACTCTGTTTGCAACTCGAGCAGCACGGCGCTTGCCGGCTGTGCTGCCTGACCATCTGGCGGCGGCTGATCGGCGGGAGGCGATGCCGGCTTCTTGTGACCGAATCCGCCAAAACCTCCAAATCCGCCTAGATGGCTGGCAATCTCAGACGCAGCTCCCTGCTTCGCCACGTCTCCGGCACTCGGCATCTGCGGACCTGAATTGGCAGGCAGGGGAGCCTCGGAGGCAGCGGCCAGAGGTTGCCCATCGGTGGTTGTACCCATTCGCATCACCTGCAAGACGGGCACACCTTGAACCTCTTGCATTTCCTTTGCAAGATCCGCAAGCGCCTGAGTGGCGCCCGGCTGTCCGGCTAGCATGCGGCTCATGTTAAATCCGCTATCGGCAAAAACCTCTCCCATTCTCTCGGCCATGCGTTTGGAGAACTCGCGCACCTGGTCATAGCCGGGAACTTCCGGAGCAAGCCACATATCATTGGTGATCCCCATCGATCCCTTTTGCGCCGTTTGCGTGTCGGTGGCATTCATCATCAGGGTCAGGATGGCCTCGCTCGTATCAAGTCCACTCACCTGTTTCGCCGCGCCAGTCTTGCGCACACGCGCATCGAAGCTCATCTGGACATTCTGTGCGTCTGGATTCTGCGCTGTTGGCTGCTCGGCTTGTTTGTTTTCCATCTGACGCCGAGCTTCGGCAAGCTGTTCCTTCATTTGTTCGAAGGTCGTAACAGTGTAAGTATGCTTTACCGGATCGATGTGCGTGATCGTGTCTTTGTCAAGATCGGTGATCTCGATACTTTGCGGCGAAACCCGCGCCATGCGGTTACCCTTGAGGTATATGTAGGACTGAATCGGCTGGTTAGCTTGATGCGCCTGCGAGCTAAGCATCCCCGCCATCCTCATCATTCCAAGGAGAGCCCCGCCCGTCATCTGGTTAGTCTCCTGGTAACTAAAATCGGCGAACAGAGATGACGGGGTTGCCACCATGGCGGCCAGGACGGCACACCAAACATAACGTGTACGCATAGGATTACGGACCTCTGATCGAAAGATGCGGGGGGATTTTGACCTAGCAGCCCTGGAGTGGAACCGAACCTTGGGCGAGACGAAGTATACCCTCCACCGATATCGCGGGCAAGAAGAAAGCAGCTCACCGCGCCGTCGTCATCGTGCGAAAAGGAGCCAACGCCGGACCTGCCTGTGAGAAAAGCGGTAGCTTCACTGTCCTGCCCTACGCTTTAACAGCGCATTGAGTTCGGCATATGGAATCTGCCCTGTGAGCATCTCCTGATACGTTCCATTCGTTCGAAGTTCAAGCGCAACGCGGCGAACCAATCCTAAGGCGGCCCGCGATGGTCCGGAACCAACGCTGAGGCGAGCGACGCCGACTGCCTCGAGCTCCTTGACAGGCGGTGTGCCTAGGCTGGCCAGGATGTTCAGCGGGCCGTTGACCTCGCGCGCCAGTCTCGCAATCGTGTTTCTGTCAGTTACTCCGGGTGCGAAAAGCGAGTCGGCGCCCGCGTCACGGAAAGCATTCAGTCGTTCGATGACGCGAGCAGGACGATCCTCCGCTTCACCTACCTGGGCAAGAAAGATGTCAGTTCGCGCGTTCAACACTAATGGCAATCCGAGCGCCTGAATCTTGCGTACGATCGAAGCCTGTGTCTCGAGGTCGGCCAGCCGATCATTCGACTCGGCAATCGTGTCTTCCAGGTTCATCCCAACCGCCCCAGCTCCCACAACGGCCTTCGCGGTCTCAATCGGAGCGCCGTAGCCGGACTCAACGTCCGCGGTGACAGGCACCTCCACGGCGCGCGCAATCCGTCCTACAACCTCCAGCATCTCGTGGCATGAGATGGATTCTCCGTCGGGATATCCAAGCGATGCTGCAATTGCCGCACTCGAAGTGGCAATTGCGGGAAAACCCGCCGCCTCGAAGATGCGCGCACTCGCTACGTCCCAAGCATTCGGCAAGACTAGAATCTCCGCGCCATTGTGTAGTGCGCGGAAGCGGTCTGCCTTCTCCTCTTGCGTCATACTCAACTCTGCTCAGTGGTTGGCTTGCGATTGCTTGTGCAATTCAATCTCGAAGGCGTTCTCCTTCTCGGCTACAAAGCTTTTGTAGCCGTCGGGATCGATGAAAGGATTTGGACCTTCTTTTTGTAGCCGCGCATACTTCGGCTCCATACCGTAATAGTCCCCATGCGCTCCCAGGAAGACATCGCAGGGCAGCGCCTTCAAGGTTCTGAATGTACGCTCGTAATCCTGTGAAATCTGCGGATAGTCCGGATTATTGACGAGCTTGTATCCGGGATTCACATTCGGACTGCCTACGATCACCACGTGGTAGGTTTTTCCGGCCTCCGGGACTTCCATTGTCCATGTGGTGCAGCCCTTAGTGTGACCCGGGGTCAAGTGCGCGGTCAGAACGATATTGCCGAGCTTCACCTGGTCTCCGTCGTGCAACACGCGATCCACCTTAACCGCGCGGTACCACTGGTCGGAAGATTTGCCGTAATTGAAATCCTCTTTGCCGCCCGACTCGACAACAGGTACGTCGCCCTCCATCACCATGTACTTCGCACCCGTAAGCTTCTTGATCAGAGCACTCCCTGCACAATGGTCACTGTGCGCGTGGCTGATGAGAAGGATCTTGACGTCGCGGAAGTGAAAGCCGAGCTTCTCGATACTCGTCTGAATCAGCGGAACATTTTCGTCAAAACTGCTATTTATTAGGAGGTCGCCCTGGGGCGTAGTAATCAGATACGAGGCGAGACCCTTACTGCCCACGTAATACAAGTTCCCGATGATGCGGTGGGGCGGGAACGGTTTCGTCCAATCAGGCGACGCCGCAAAGAGACTGCCGGCAGACGCGAGAAAAACGATCAATAAACGAACGAGGGAGGCTCGGCAAAACATGGCCCCAAGAATACGCTACCGGCCACCTGACGGACTAGCCAAGTTGAGGCGCGCGGTACCCGTGGAAGTACTCCGGGCGTTACTCAAGGCATGGCGGCGCGCCGTCTAAAGGGCGGCGCGTCGCCATGCCAGGGAACTCCGTTTGAGAAGGCTTAGATAGCTTCGCTGTATTCAGGTTCGACGCTCTCGAACTCCTCTGTTACCTCAAGAGCTGCTGGAGCTGGTGCTTTCTTGGGAGTTGGGGGGGCCTGAGTCAGATCCACAAATCCCTGCATTGTGGCGCTATCTTCGATAGAGAGCCTCGAGGCTACCAAATCACCGGTGAACGATGCGGTGCGCTTCAGTTCCGCACGCGAGCTCGCTTTCACACTGCCCTCTACCCGGCCAAAAACGACCAGGTCGCCTGTCACGATGTCCGCTTGGGCCAAGCCGTTGGGGCCAATGGTAAGGCGCTTTTCGTCGAGGGTTATGTTGCCTTCAATCATCCCATCGAGGAAGAAATCTTCCGCCCCAGAGATTTCCCCGCGAATGCAAATCCCTTTTCCAATCACAGTGCCGGTATTGTTCATGCGATCTTCCCTCCAGTTTGTCAACTGTAAGGAGGGATAAATTAGGCCGCAATCACCGAAACGTCGCAGATGGACTTAAAAATTTGGAAAAACTTGTCATGCCACGCACACCGATAGAAGAATTCCCTATCGTCGAAGCTGACGAGCTGCTGCCGACCAGGCCCTCTACCGGATGTCAGCTCGGGGATTCACGCTCCGAACAGCTGGAGTTTACTTTCCACGTGCGGTGCGGTACAGCTACTCGGCCGTTCTGGGCATGACCACACTGTAACAGTGGTTCGCGTGGCCAAAAAACCGCATCTCCCCACGAGATAGCCACTATCCGCGTGAAATCCGCGCAATTGTGAAAAACAGATTGAAGTGGCTCCGACTGGGCCCCGGTCGAACCCCTCCAAGCCCCCATATCCGCCAACCCTGTGGTACCTGATTACGCGGGCTCGTCAGATTCCGGGCTGCGGATCAGGATTATCGTCCCTTTTCAAGAAACATAGGTATGGCAAATTTGTTGGACCAAGATAGACAGGCTGCCCTAGTTCTTCCTCGCCGAACTCCGGCACGGCGCGGTCTTTTTTCTCGTCTTTGAGTTCTTCGTTCACATCCCATTGGATGCGTCTTTTTCATCGGTGAATGCTTGGGCCGGCAGATGGGCCACAATGAGAACCAGTACGTGAGCTCATTCGGTCGAGAACGAAACTAGCTTGCCGGTTCGTAGCCGGGAACTGCGAAACGGAAGTCTCCTTGCCTTGGGCTTTTTCAATCCCAACCGTAAATTCAATCCCAACCGTAAAGAGGAGAACCAAAATTGAGTCAACATCGTCGCTGCGATTCCTGTTCCATTCACGCTTCTGCATTTCCTTCCCGGTTCATTGAACTCAGGGAACGTTTCTGTACTCCTGCCTGATCGAAATTTTCCGGCGACAGCCAGTGTTCGAAAGCTGCCTTACGTGAGGGCCACTCCGAATCAAGCATGGAGAACCATGCTGTGTCGCGATTACGGCCTTTGACGATCATGTGTTGACGGAAGACACCCTCGTACCGGAAGCCGAGGCGCAGAGCGGCGTTCTTGGACGCCTCGTTGAGGGCATTGCACTTCCACTCGTACCGGCGATAGCCAAGGTCCTCGAAGGCGTAGCGCGCCATTAAGTACATTGCTTCGGTGGCGCCCACGGTTCGACGCAACGCGGGAGAATAAAGGATGTAGCCGACTTCTATACTCCGATGCACCGGCACAATTTGAAGATAGGCCGCCCAACCGAGCGCTCGACCCGAGACATTGTCAAGAATGGCCAGGAACACGCGATCCTCGGAGCACTTCATCCGCTCGAAAAATGCATCGAATGTGGCCTGATCGGGGAAGGGTCCATCGGGCAGGTATCGCCAGAGATCTTCGCGATCGCCGCCGTGAGTCGCTCGATAAAGCTCCGCAGCTTGGGTTGGGCGGTCGAACGGCTTGAGCGTCACTCGCTGGCCAACCAGGATTGTCGGTTCCGGCCATCTTGCAGGGGATGCATCCACGCGCATACCGATCCGCGCCGGAGATTGTTCAAAGGCGGCCATTCAGAATTCGAATCCGCATCGCGGAGAGTATCGAATGCTCATGTCCCCTGGTCGTACCCTGCGAACGGATGTCCTATTGCCAACACTAGCTTAGCTAAGCTAGCCCAGCAACCATCGATGGGTGCCCCGTTCTTGGCGCGGCAGTTTGCGCCAAGGGGAGACCACGACTGTCCATCCCT
>DASYBJ010000690.1:0-11866 GCA_036500845.1 Acidobacteriaceae bacterium | reverse complement strand
GTCGTGTAGATGCGCGATCTCAACTTTTCCTTTTCGACCAGCAGTTTTGCGACTGTCGCGCCCTGCCGTCCGGCAATCTCCTGGACCTTGCCTTCGTCGAGATTGCCCTGTGCAGTCGTCCGATCCATCTCTTTGTTCTCCGCGTTCAATTCGCGGACCAGCGACGCTATCGTGGGTCTTTCTGCCTGCCAGATTGACTGAATCTCGGACTTCTGCGTGCCGTTCAGGTTCAGTTCGCGCGCAACGTGTGCGAAAGCGCCATGGTGCCGCCATCCATGCCGCGCGAACGAGTTTGCGCGGGCGAGTGCGAGTCCCGCAGCCACTAAAACGAGCAACACGCTCGACCAAAGGATGTACCGCTTCATAAGAGTCCCTTCCAGATGTCCCAAGTTGATTCGAACATCTTGGAAGGGAGGGTGCGATAAAGATTGGTCAAGCTGAGTAAAGTTTTGTAAAGGCAACAAGCGACGAATGAACGATCGACTTCACCATCAGCTGTTTTAGCAAGTACGCAAATTGATATGTGGATCAGTTGGACTCGTCATTGAAACGATTTGCGTGGTCAATGGATGTAAGGCGGGATGTAAGGCGATCATTTTCTGATGATCATGTGATCGGATCGGCGCGAAGCAATCGATACTCGAACGGTGACAACTAAACTGAAGGTGTTCGGCCGATCACAGAATCGCATTGCTTCCTACTAGCCGCTATCTGGCGTTACACGCCGATTCAACACCAGCGCGAGGGAAACGCGATAGAGATTGATTAAGTCAAGTAAAGTTTTGTAAATCCTTCGCCACGGCGCCGTTGAGAAGCTAGTATCAAGTTCGGGGAACTGGTCCGGAATGATGGATCGAATTCTTATCGTCGATGACGATGTCAGTCTCTGCGAACTGCTGGCGGAACGCCTCGGCAGCGAGGACTTTGCGATCGAAGCCGCGCACGACGGAATACGCGGGCTGGAGCGCGCTCTTTCCCGGGAGCACGCCCTCGTCATCCTCGACCTCATGCTTCCTGGCTTAAGCGGCCTTGATGTCTTGCGCCGGCTGCGTGCGCGGTCCGATGTGCCGGTGCTGATGCTGACCGCCCGCGGAGAAGACGTCGAGCGAATCCTCGGTCTGGAGATCGGCGCCGACGATTACCTGCCCAAGCCGTTCAACCCCCTCGAGCTCATCGCTCGCATCCGTGCCATTCTTCGCCGGACCATCCGGAGAACCAAAACGCCGGACTTACTGATCGTGGGTGATATCCGGCTTGACCCCTCTGCACGCGAAGGTTGGGTAAACGGAAAGAAGCTCGACCTCACCAGCGTAGAGTTCACATTGCTGGAGGCACTGTTGAACGAAGCAGGTCGCGTCCTCAGCCGCGAGCATTTAACCGAAACCGTCCTGGGCAGGAAGCTTGGTCCCTTCGACCGGGTGATCGATGTTCACGTCAGTAATCTGCGTAAGAAGCTTGGAGCGATTCAACAAGGTGAACGCATTAAGGCTGTGCGGGGGAGCGGTTACCTTTATGTCGTGCGAGCCGATACGGTATGAAATTAACTCCGCGCAGCCTGTTTTTCAAAATCTTCCTCTGGTTCTGGGCAACCGTACTTATCACCGGCATCGCACTGGTCCTGACGCTTTTGCTCAAGCGAGGCAATGTTCCTTCGCAATGGCATGCAATGTTGGAGAATACCGCAAGTTCGTCGGGAACCGTCGTGGTTACGGAAATGGAGCAGGGAGGATCTTCTGCGGCATCGGCCCACCTCGACCGGCTTGACCGTGAAGCACATTTGTACGCATGCCTTTTCGACCTGCTCGGCAATCCGCTGGCTGGCACTCGCTGTGACACCTTTCAGGACATGGTTTCACGGGTGGTGACCTCGAAGAGGGCCGATTTCAGCTTGAGATACGGCATCGTTCGTGTCGCGATGATGCAGAAGGCAGCCAGCGGCCACGAGTACATCTTTGCCACCGAACTTCCAGCCGGGCCCCGTGCCGCATTTGGCAACTATCGACGTGGGTTGGCGCTCGACTGGGGCGTGGCATTCCTGGTGTCGGGAGTCATCTGCTATCTCCTCACGCGCTACCTCACGGAGCCGATTCTCCAGTTGCGCCAAGCTTCTCAGCAGCTAGCTGCAGGAGAGCTCAGCACTCGCGCCGCCGCCGGAATGGAGCGTCGGCGCGATGAACTGGGAGACCTGGTGCAAGACTTCAACGCGATGGCCAATCGCATCGAAGACCTCATTTCGCAGCAGCGGCAGCTCATCTACGATGTCTCGCACGAATTTCGCTCACCTTTGGCCCGGCTGAATGTGGCGCTAGATCTAGTGCGCACGCGCAAGGGTAGCGATAGCGCTTTTGTTCACATGGAGCAAGACCTCGAGCGCCTGAGCGAGATGATCGGACGTTTGCTCACGATTGCCCGGCTGGATACATCCACTGCTCCAACCCAAATGACCGCAATCGACTTGAACGAACTGGTCTCGCAGATCGTCCAGGACGCGAATTTCGAATCGAGAGATAGCAATGGCGGCGTCCATCTGATCGCGGAGGCGGAATATCTCGTAAGAGGCAACACCGAACTGCTGCACAGCGCGATTGAAAACGTCATTCGTAACGCAGTTCACTACACCGAACCTGCTACAACGGTAGAAGTTCATATCCAACCCGTTGAAGTCGGACGTTGTGACTTTGTTCGGCTTACGATCCGTGATCATGGGCCAGGCGTTCCGGACTCCGACCTCCTGAACATCTTCCGGCCTTTCTATCGGGTCGCCAGCGCGCGCGATCGCCTGTCAGGCGGCACCGGTCTTGGATTAGCGATTGCCGATCGAGTAGTCCGGCTACACGGCGGGACGATCCGCGCCGAGAACGCCGACCCGCAGGGTTTGCAAGTTGAAATCCAAATACCATTGCTGGGAGTCGCGGCCCAAGAATGTCCCTGACTTGCATTCACGACAGCTTCGCTCGTACCCAGCTCGACGTATCGGCTACGGCGTTTTCACAATTGGTGTAGTCCAGGAATTGGAGTCCGAACGCGGCTTTTCATCAAGAAAAGCTGCACATAACCAACTCTGGCCAGATCACAGTAATTGTGAAAACGCAATAAATCAGACGTGTTCGCGGCTGGATCGCTGGTTATGCCGCGGGTCCACGCTAAAGCGACGGGTTTCCCGCGATGCTCTTGGCGATCCCTGCAACTATGGGCACTTCAAAACGTTTGCCTTGGTATGCCTGCACCATCAGAACGATCCAAAGCACAATGGTGATCAGGCCGATCAGCATCGAGAGTAGCCCCCAAAAGGCATAGTAGCCCGTCCCCATGAAGCCAAACCCGAGGACCACCCGGATCAGGAAGAGCCCGCCAAAAACAACAATCGACTGTGCCGCGTGAAAGCGCACAAATGGCCGTTTGTCGATCAGCAAAAAGAGAATGCCGGTGATGAAGCCCAGCGAGTAACACAAGAGACCAGCGACGTTTTCCTGCAAACCGCTCGTTATCGGGGCAGCAGCGACCGGCGCTCCTACCGGTGCAGCCGTTGGAACGCCAATCGAGGCGCCGCAATTGGGGCAGAACGCCACACCATCGGCGACCTGAGTTCCACACCTCCCGCAAAAAGCCATAGGTGACCTGCTTTCCGGAGTACCTTCTCCAAAGCGCTCGATACTCGCTTTAGAGGATTCTTCCGTAATCTGCTTGCAATGTGGGGGGAAGCCTACTGCAAGCTGTATGCCGAGTCAATCGAAAGCTACGGCGTTTTCACAATTGGTGTAGTCCAGGAATTGGAGTCCGAACGCGGCTTTTCATCAAGAAAAGCTGCATATAACCAACTCTGGCCAGATCACAGTAATTGTGAAAACGCAATAGACCAGAGTAAACCGCTCGCAAGGGGAGACCAGGTAATTTGGGCGGATTTGGCCGCGAACTGCAGGGGCACAGAACAGCCCGCCCGTTTGAATCGCCAGAACGACCTACTTTCTTCCGGCCTGGCGCATGGCCTCACGCAGCCGCTGTTCTTCTTCGTCCCCCCAATATTTGGCATTCAGCTGCAGAAAAACCGAGGTGTAGGGAATGGTCATTATGGTTTTCAACACGAAAATGTGAAATACCTTTCCCGTCTCGTCCACTTTCTGGAGGATCTGCTCGTGCGGCAGCGATTGGATGGCCTGAGAACCAATTACGGCCTTGAGCGCTCTGCGATACGCCGTAACTCCCGGAGCATCCTTTTCGGTCACGAACGGTAGCTCAGAGTCCATGTAAACGACCGGCCGCACGTGAATGGAGTGATGCAACTCCTCTAGCACGGCGCGGACTACCTCAACCTGATCCGCATTGGTCTCGAGTGTCTCCACGCCAGTGGAGGATTGCAGCGGATATGCAGAATCGACAATGAGAATCCAGTTCCGGTGACCCAAGAGAGGAAGAATCTCTTCGAGTTTGGATTTCCACGCATTCGCGGGCTCGGACCGATGCGCGGCTTCCACCGCCAAACCGGTCGTCATCAGAAAAGTGGCTGCGAAAGAGATCAAGGCCTTCGCCGGGATATTCATCATTGTGAATGGACTCCATCGGAACTGTGTCAAGCGTACGCCTTCAAAAATCTGCTACCTGCTTTCGCCACCCATTTATGCTGAACCCCTCAAGACCACGCAGCCCTCTCCGTCAATTAAGGCCGCGCAGAGCTGTCCTCGGTGATCTACAGCAATAGGAAATCGGGTCTAAGCAGCTTTTGTATCCGGAAAGCCCAAGCGAGCTCCCCAAAACGAATACATCGCGACAACACAATAGCAGAGCAATGGAACCAGATAAGCCAAAGCGATGTTGTGAAAGGCCTGCGATGCCCAACCCATTGCCGGAGTGATCACCGCTCCACCCACAATCGCCATTACAATCAGCGACCCGCCGATTTTGGTATTGCGGTCCAGTCCTTCAATTCCCAGCGCAAAGATCGTCGGGTACATCACAGACATGAAGAAGCTCGTCAAGAAGATCGCCCATAGGCCGAGCCAACCAGGAAAGAAGACGCCGATCGCGACAAGGCCGATGTTAGCGAGACTGTAGAGGCCCAGAAGAAAATTGGGTTTGATGCGCGCCATCAGAGCCGCAGAAGAAAACCGGCCTACCCCGAAAGCAACCAGAGTTCCGGTGAGCAGATAGCCTGCTGTCTTCTCCGGCTGATGGGTTGTGTCCTGCACATATTGGATAAAGTAACTCCAGGTTCCAACCTGGGCTCCCACATAGGCGAACTGCGCGGCGATCGCAAAGAGAAAGTGAGGATACCGCAGGAGCTCGCGGAAGCTGCCGTGGTTTCCTCCTCCACCCTCGGACTCGCGGGCGATCAAGGGAAACTTTGTTCGCGCAATCAGGATCGCCCAGAGAAAGGTGAAGACTCCGATGACTAAGTAAGGCACAACTACCCGCATCGTCTCATGCTGAAGGTACGGTGTGTAGGTGTGAGCAGCGCGCATGGCGGCGACCTGCGTCGGGCTCAGCTCGATTCCGGAGAAGATAAAGATCGTGCCGATAAGCACGCCCGTGATCGCACCTAAGGGATTGAATGCTTGAGAGAAGTTCAGACGCCTGGCGGCGCCGCCGGGATCGCCGAGCTGCGCAATAAACGGATTCGATGCCGTTTCGAGAAAAGAAAGCCCGCTCGCAATCACGAATAGCGCAGCGAGAAAGAAACCATAGCGCCCGATCAAGGCCGCCGGCCAAAAGAGGAACGCCCCGGCGCTAAAGAGCAACAAACCGACGACGAACCCGATCTTATAGCCGTACCTGCGCATGAGCAGCGCGGCCGGTGTCGCCAGCACAAAATAGCCCATATAGAAGGCGGACTGCACGAATCCAGCTTGCAGCCGTGAGATCGCGAAAGACTTCATGAACTGCCGTATCAACACGTCGTTCAAATTGTTCGGCACACCCCATAAAAAAAAGAGAGCGGTCACCAGGAGAAAGGGAAATCCCAATCCAGGCGGGATGAGTGGCGAGGCACGATCGGCTGTTTTTGAAACTGTGGTCGGTGGCGCGATCATCGTAGTCCCTTCCTCTCTTCAGTGCCCGCAGAGATGCACGCGGAGTCCCAGGCCGGCCATCATCGCCGCCTTCGCCGCGAGCGCCTGGTCTGCGATCTGCCGGGTAGGGGCATACGCCACGTTGAGGTGGTTGGCACGGTGCCGCGCCATGAACTGATCGCGCGTGATGCCATGCAGGAGAGCATGCAAAATAGGCCACTGCGGAGTAACCGCCTTCCAGCGGCGTTCCGTCTCCTGCGCAGGCAGTTCGATCGCCGTGGCGCGACCTAGGTCTACGTGCAACTGGTTCCCTTCGACGAAAACCCGGCTCCAAACCAGATGCCCGGGTTTAGAAATACCCTTGAGTGTGCCGCCGCCTAACCGGAAATACATCGGCGGCTGGCGCTCGCTCGACGCCTTCGCATAGCCGCCGCTGAGATGAGAAGCCGGAGCTGCCCCCGAGATTTGAAAAAGCCAGACGAAATCGTCCAATCCCTCGCCGGTATAGTGTTCGCCCCATCGAACGTCGTGCAGCGTTGTGGCGGGATCGAGGCGCATGGCAGTCCAAACGCGATTTGTGACCAAGGCGTCCAAGCCCGCACATTCGTCCACTTCGTTGAAGTGAGGGAGTGCCTTTCCTGCGTAGAGCTCCCGGCCAGTCTTGTCGAACGCGGGCGGCCGTTCCACGTTGTTTAGCAGACCCTCCACCAGGTCCGATGCAGGAGCCAGGTCCTTCAGCCCCTGCTGGTACTGGATTCCGATAGCGTCGCATCCAAATTCGCTGGCGATACGCAATGCCGCGATGTACATCTTGCATTGTTCAAGGATTTGGCGCTCCGTCAAGTCTGTCTCTTCATTCGTCCCGGTAACGAACGTAAATTGCCGCTCGTCGAGCCAGTCGCGAATCTTCTGCGCCTCCGCAACTGTAACTTCCCGCATCGCGGCTACCAGTGCCGACTGGCTCAGTCGTTCCTTGTATACGCCCGTTGGGTTGAGCAGGTAATCCTCAATGATTGCGTTGTACATTCCCATGCAGCCTTCATCGAAGATGCCTAAGATCGCTTTGTGCGATTGCAGATAACGGGCGAGAGCCGCGCCTAGCTCCCTCTCCGCCTTCGGGAGCGAAGCGAGATCAACATCGCGCACATGACTCTGATCATGGTCGATCCGGTACTCCCTCAGCCATTGCCGCAGGCCCTGAAGAAAAAACTCATCCTGAAAATCCTTGCTCCAGAGGGTGCTGAACTTTACGCCCGCCTTGTGCAGCGAGCCGTTGAGATTGAGCATGCCCACCAATCCAGGCCATTGGCCGGACCAGTTGGCAACGGTGAGAATGGGACCGCGATGGCTGATCAGCCCGGCGAGAACATGATTGCTGTATTGCCAAACCGCCTCGGCGACGATAAGTGGAGCTTCGGGATCGATCTTGGCAAACACGTCCATACCCATACGCTGGTTGTAAATAAAGCCATGGCCCAACTCCTCGACATAAGGGTGGGCGCGCTTCACTTCGAAGCCTTCGGCACGCAACGCATCCGTCAACTTGCGCTCCACCTCTGCTTGCGCCGCCCAGCAGACTTTGTTCGCCGAAAGGCGCAGGTCGCCGCTGGCGACGAGCACAACTTCGTTCTTTCGAACAGCGCTAGGCTGGTCGAGTTCAGGGATTGCGTAGGATGCCATTCCGTCCTCCATGGATGAAGCGCGTACGATTGTATGTCCCGACACTACCCGTGCGCTTGAATCTGGTTTCTTCTTACTGGACTTCAACAGCCTTGAACCGCGCGAAAGCTTCGTCCCAGGCATCGCTCCGATGGGGCGCAAAGTGGTTGGATTCCACCGAATTCCCTACAGCAATACGCCCTGCGCGTACGTCCGGCAAGTGACCGGTGGCAACCGCCTGAAGCATTACGTTCCCGAACGCTGAAGCCTCCACTGGCCCACTTACAACGTGCCGGTCGCAGCAATCGGCGATCATCTGGCACAGAAATCTATTGATCGATCCGCCGCCTACCACGCGAATCGTGGGCAGCCTCCGCGAGATCGCGGCCTCGAGAGACTGCAAAACGGATCGGTAGGTTAGACAAAGACTCTCCAAAGCACAGCGGGCGATTGTGCCAACTGTCTGCGGTTTCGGCTGGTTGGTTGTGCTGCAGTACTCGCGGATCGCGTGCGGCATATCTCCCGGCGCTTGGAACTCTTTGGCATTGGGATCGATGTGCGCCTGTGCAGGTCCCGCTTCGGAAGCGGCGAGAATCAGATCATCCCAGGTATACCGCTGGCCATCTTTCTCCCACTGCCGCAAGCACTCCTGCACTATCCACAGGCCAGTCAGATTGCGTTGCAGCAGGGCAGCCCCGCCGGCACCACCTTCATTCGTAAGCTTCAGGCCAAGTGCTCTCGAGGAGGTGTCGGGCTCATCGAGTTCCACGCCCATCAGGCTCCAGGTGCCGCTGCTGATGAAGGCGCTATCCCGGTCCATGTTGGGAATCGCAGCCACTGCGCAGGCCGTATCGTGCGAGGCCACGGCAATCGCAGGGAAAGGCTCGGAAAACCGCGCATCCCGCAGCACATCTCGGCGAACCGGCCCCAGGACTGTTCCTGGCTGAACCACCTCCGGCAGGATCGCGACAGGGATCCCAAGTGAATCCAGCATCTCCCGCGCCCAGGCGCGTCCGCCCAAGGAGTACATCTGGCTCGTCGAAGCTTCGGAGTGCTCCGTCACTCGCTGTCCGCTTAGCAGATACAGAAAAAAATCCGGCAGCATCAGCAAAGTGCTGGCTGAGTCCAGCTGAGGGTCTCTCGTATGCACCATGCTGTAAAGCTGGAAGAGGGTGTTGATCTCCATGGTCTGCACCCCTGTCTGCGAGAAGACCTCAGCCTCGCTGATCTTTTCGAAGACCAGTCGCGGAATGCCATCCGTCCGCCCGTCGCGATAGCTGAACGGGTTGCCAAGCAAACGCCCACACCGGTCGAGCAGAGCAAAATCTACTCCCCACCCGTCCACGCCAATCCCTTGCGGTACATCGGAAAACCGGGAGCGATATTTGCCCAAGCCCTCCTGGATCTGGGCCCAGAGACCCAAGACATTCCAATAGAGGTTCCCCGAAGCGCGAACACCAAAGTTCGAAAATCGATGCAGCTCCTCGAGTGAGAACTTCCGCCCGTTCCACAGCCCAGCCATTACCCGGCCGCTGGAAGCGCCCAGATCCGCAGCAACAAAGTTGGCGGTGTGGCTCATGCCTTCGTTTTGAGCAGATCCATCAACTGCGCAGTAAAGGTGGAGACCAGCCGCTCGACTTCCTCGCGTGGAACCGATTCAGTCAGCGCCGATCTAGCGGAGCCGTTTGCCTGTTGCTTACGTTTGGAATCGGTAGAATTTGGAGCACTATCTGCCGGACCCTCGTTGGCATTTTGAACACTCTGCGTTAGCCTCGGATCCGGCACACCGTACCGTTTCTTGAGCGCTAATAGGTCAACAATCTTCTCCGGCGGAATTTCAGGCAGCGATGACTTGAGCTGGCGCGCAATCATCACTGTCTTGCAGTAGTTCTCAACCACTTCAACGCACCATTCCGCATGGGCGACAGTATCGGACCAGCAGACGACCCCGTGGTTGGTCAGCAGAATCGTATTGTGATCCTTCACAAACGGAAGCACTGTGCGCGCGAAGGCAAGCGTTCCCGGAGTCTCGTACGGAGCGAGAGCGACTGGCCCGACGAAAACCTCCTGCTCGGGAATCAGGTTTCCCGGAGGCACGACGCCGGCAATGGCATGGGCCGTTGCATAGGGAGGATGACAATGGACAACGGCGCGGGCATTGGGGACCGCCTTGTAAATCTCAAGGTGCAGCAGGATCTCGCTCGTTTGCGCGCGGTCTCCGCAAAGCTGGCAGTTATCCAGATCGACCAGCGAAAGATCCGCCGCGGAGATGTCTCCTTTGCTGCATAGCGTCGGCGTGCACAGGACGTATTCGTCGGTGAGCCGCGCCGAGATGTTGCCGCCGTTGCCATCAACGTACGCCCGTTCCCATAGCTTTCGCCCAGTGCGGATGATCTCAGCCTTAAGCGCTTGGGCCGCAGGCGACTCGAACAGCTCCCGGGGGGTCGAGGCGGCTGCGTCATTCAACGAGCCAATAGCGATGCAATCTAGAATGGCACGGCGCAGAATGCTGGCGACCTGCCTGTCATTCGAGTTTTCCATGATGGTCCATCCAGGCAGAACAAACTATAAATGAATAAATATTTCACAATCAACCACAGAACGTCATAACTCCCGCATCCTCTGCACTGTATTATGTCTGCCATGAGGCAAGCGCAGCGGATCTTAAGGGTTCAGGAGCTCTTCGCGAAAGAAGAGTTTGTGAACTTCGAGGAGCTATGCCAGCAGTTCAACGCCTCAAAATCAAGCATTCGTCGGGACCTGATCACCTTGGAGCGGAAAGGTGTACTGCGCAGGGTCCACGGGGGTGCGATTTCTCTGCAGACCCGGGACGAAGTTCTTGACTTCGGCCGCCTCTCGGGCTCTTTCCACGAGGAGAAATCGCGCATCGGCAAACGCGCTGCCGCCCTGGTGGAAGACGGGCAGACCGTAATCCTCGGAGGCGGCTCGAGTGTCGTCGAGGTGGCCAAGAACCTGACCGACAGGCAAGTTCAGGTCGTAACCAACTCCATTCCCGTAGCCCAGATCTTTTGGGACTCCAAGCAGGTCGAGGTCACCCTTACGGGCGGCTATCTCTACCCGCGCCTCGGCATTCAGCTCGGTCCGATATGCGAGCGCATGCTCCACAGCGTCTCGGCAGACATCGTCATCATGGGTATCCGCGGGATCACAAGCTCCGGAATCAGCGATTCGAACAGCCTAATCGTCGAATCGATTCGCGCGATGATCAAAGCTGCCCACAAGGTTGTCGTCGTTGCCGATCACTCGAAGTTCGGCCGAGATGCCATGATCCACGTTGCCAACCTCGAGGAGATCGATCAAGTCGTTTCCGACAAAGGTTTGGACGAGCAAAACCAGGAGATGCTCCAAGCCAACCAAGTCGACTGCGTCCTGGCCTGAGAGGCTTGGTCTGCGTGCCTCTCGGCCTTGTCTCCTTCTATTCCGATTCGCGCTCGATCGCAAGCATCATCCAAGGTTTTTCATTATCTTTCATTCTATGGCACAATGATGCGTCTATTATCTCAGAGCGGTTTGGCGCCTTTTTGCGGCTAAGGCGTTTTCACAATTGGTGTAGTCCAGGAATTGGAGTCCGAACGCAGCTTTTCATCAAGAAAAGCTGCACATAACCAACTCTGGCCAGATCCCAGTAATTGTGAAAACGCAATAAGGGCTTCGGCATAGCAGTTATGTCAACGCTTCAGGCCGGATCGTGGACAAGGTTTGTCAGAGGACTAAGGAGAAAGCAAGAACAATGAACATCGATGCGATTTCCCGGAGGTCGCTTCTCAAACAACTCGGGTCAGCCGCGGCGTTCGCGTCTTCGGCGCATGGACTAGGCCTTCCCCCTAGATCGCTTATGAAGGGGTCGCTTATGAATGGATCGCCCATGGTCGGACAATCCTTCAATCCGCAAACTCCGGCGGGCGATGCTGCGCAAACCAAACAGGCGGCAACGCGCGCCGAGAGGATGGCCTGGTGGCATGCGGCGAAGTTCGGCATGTTCATCCACTGGGGACTCTATTCCGTGATCGGCCAGCATGAGTGGGCTCTGGAACAGCAAGGAATTCCGATTCCGCAATACGAGATCCTCGCCAAGCACTTCCATCCGAAACCAAACGCCGCCCGCGACTGGGCCAGATTGGCCAAACGCGCCGGGCAGAAATATATGGTGATGACCACAAAGCATCACGAAGGCTTCTGCATGT
>DASYBJ010000689.1:0-2984 GCA_036500845.1 Acidobacteriaceae bacterium | reverse complement strand
GAACCAAACGCTGCATAGTCCAGGTCAGGGAATGGACACCGTGTACTTCCTCGAGCAGGGCATTTGTTCGATCGTGGTGACAATGGAAAGTGGAAGCACGATTGAAGTGGGCATCATAGGGTCTGATGGATTTGTGGGCGCGCCAGCCGTGCTGGGAACAGGTTACTAGCCGCGTCGAAGTTTCATTCAAATACCGGGTTCCGGTTTCAGCATAAAAGCTAAAATATTGCGCGAGCGGGTTGATGCGTCGACTGTACTGCGGTTGTGCTTACAAAAGAGCGTTGAGGGTTTGCTTGCGCAAACCGCCCAGACTGCCGCGTGCAATCGGGTGCATGTTGAGGAGCGGCTCGCTCGTTGGCTCATGATGTGCCATGACAGAGTGTTGGACGATCACCTGCCGATCACACAAGAATTCCTTGCGATGATGCTAGGCACGCGACGCACCAGTGTCACGGTCGCAGCCGGCATGTTACACAAATCCGGCTTCATTGCGTATTCACGCGGACACGTGACGATCCAGGACAGGGATGGTCTGATAAATGCCGCATGCGAGTGCTATCAGATCGTTCATGACGAATATGTTCGTCTCGGATTGCTTTGAACTGCCTTGCCGGCATGTCCACTTTGTGAGGACTTATATCAATTATCCAAAAACCGGAGTTGTTGATTCTTCTCCAGCAACTCCACCACGATGCGCCGCAATCTCAGGTTCTCTGCCTCCAGTTCACGCACGCGACCCAAAAGGTCGTCTTCAGAAAACCTTGTCTCAACCGGAAGCGCCCCTTGTTGTTCGCGTAACTCAGTCATTTCGCTCTCCCACATTGCGGACTACGACTTGCTTGGCGATCGACTCCACGCAAAGGCACTGGGAATTGCTGATCGCGGGCAATCAGATCAGCGTGGCACAGACCGGTAGTTACGATCCGCCACCAGAACCTAGCTTCTGCCGATCGCCTCCACGCCGAAGCGTGAGTTACGGCCAGGGTGCACGTTTACGAATGCAAGCCGAACGCCATTCGTAAGTGCTTGAACAGACGTCGAAAGAACCCAATTTTGTTTTCGGGGTTTTCGTGGATTTCGTGTTTCCAGCGAGGTGGTAGATGGCTCTAATCGAGTTTGAAGAAGGCTCTTACACTTTCGAAATCATGAAGTCGAATCTCATTCTGTGCGGCACCCCGTTCTCACCTGAACCGCCGTCATCCCGAGCGCAGTCGAGGGATCTGCTTTAGGCCAGTCACCGCGTGGCACCCCCAAGAAGGAAGCACGCCTCGGGTGACGTTCCACTGACTGCTTTGCGCTGCCCTGCAGTCCAGGCCCCGCCTCCGCTTCAAACGAGTGAGGTTGTTTTAGGGAACATCGCGCTTGGTGTGAAAGGCACGAATGAGCAGCGGCATCACAAATAGAATCGCTAGCACCGTCGTGATCATTCCCCCCACAACAACGCGAGCCAGGGGCTGTTGCGCCTGAGCTCCAATGCCGTTGGCGAGAGCCGCCGGCAGTAGGCCAAGGCCAGCGGCCATGCAAGCCATCACCACAGGACGCATCTCATCGCTACATCCTTTTTTCAGGCCCACGTCGAACCCCTCTTCGGTCTGAGCGCGGCGAATGCCGGCTAAGAAGACGACCGCACCCAACGTGGCAACCCCGGTAAGCGACGTGAACCCAACAGCGGCGGAAATGCTGAATGGCGTTCGCGCGAGAAACAACGTAAGAACGCCGCCGATTGCGCCGAACGGCAATGTGCCCATCACGATGAGTGCATCCTTCCAGCTGCGGAATTGAATAAAGAGCAGGACGAGGATCGCAAGTAAACTCACTGGGATGATGTAGGCGAGGCGGCGCTGCTCCTTGCGGAGACTGTCGAACTCTCCTGCCCAGGTGTAGTTGTATCCCGAGGGCAATTTGACCTTGTTGACTAATTGCTGTTGCAGGTCCTGAATGGTCGTGGCAAGATCACGGCCACGCACGCTGAACTTGATAGGAATGTAACGCCGGCCGTTCTCGCGATAGATCATGAAGGCGCCATCGTGAGTTTCCACGTCGGCTATTTGGCCAATGGGAATGCGGTTCCCCTCGGGCGTAGGCAGCAGGATGCCGCGAATCGCCTCGGGGCCGTTGCGGAACTGTTCCGGAAAACGGACAGTCAGATCGAAGCGGCGATCGCCTTCAATGACTTGGGTGACAGCTGCACCGCCGACCGCGGCCTGGATCGTGGCATTGACATCCGCAGGGGCCAAACCGTACCGCGCAGCTTGAGCGCGATCGATACGGATCAATAAACTGGGTTGGCCGCCCACGCGAAAGACGCCGACATCGGTGACGCCTTTCACCGATTGCATCACTCTTGAGATCTGATCGGCGATACGCGATAGCGTGTCGAAATCGTCCCCGAACAGCTTGAGCGAGTTCTCCCCTTTCACGCCTGACATGGCTTCTTCGACGTTGTCCTGAATGTTCTGTGAAAAGTTGAGTTCCATGCCAGGGATCGTGGACAGGCGGTGGCTCATCTCATCGATCAACATGTTCTTGGTCACACCCGACCGCCACTGGGCAGGCGGTTTGAGAGCGGCAGAGACTTCCACATCATTAAAAGTCACGACGTCGGTGCCGTCATCGGGACGGCCCATTTGCGAGACGGTCTGCGCGACCTCGGGGGACTTCGAAATCTGCTCGCGCAACTCGTCGGCAATTTTTGCTGCAGCCGGGAACGAGATATCTTGCGGCAGGGTTGCGCGGATCCAAAGGTTGCCTTCTTCAAGAGGAGGCATGAACTCTCCTCCAACGAAGGTGAAGAGCACACCTACGCCAACAAGGCATGCCAGTGCTGCAATCCAGGTGAGCTTTCGATGGGCAAGAACACGGCTCAGACCGCTGTCATAGCGTTGGCGGAGAAAGCGTCCGAGCCGGGTCTCGTGCTTTTCATCCTTCGGTTCAGACGGAGCGACGAAGTATGCCAGCACAGGAGCGAAGATCAGCGCAAAAAT
>DASYBJ010000688.1:0-7696 GCA_036500845.1 Acidobacteriaceae bacterium | reverse complement strand
AAAAAGATCTGTGGAGGGTCTTTGTGGATGCGCACAGATGCCGCCTCACCTTGAAGGACGATTGAGTGTCGCGGTGTAAGCGAAAAGCTATGTTCCAAAGCGCTCTGCGAGTGACGTAACTGCACCAACTCGGAAACGCCCTTCCATGTGTCCAGAGCCCAAGCGTGTCCGTAGATCGGCAACTGGAGCCCGTCGGCCACATCGAGATCATCAGAAGAGGCAATATCGGCACTCGGAACCTGCGCGTGCCCAAACGGAATTGCCGGGCAGATCATCACCAGCGCGATCGGAAGGAGTCGTCGGAAATTCATCGGTTGAAAATGTTGGCGCGGGGTCTATCACGTCAGGCGTGCCCGCCTTTGCAAAGTTCGCTCCCGCCTCCGGCTCGACGGAAATGGGTATCCATCGACAATACGGCGATCGAGCCGTTTACGCCAGAGTCAGCCTAGGAGTATCCGCAGCCCAGATCTTACGATGGCAGATGCGGCTTTATCAAAACGACAGGGAAGAGGAGAAACCAGGGAGAGTGAATGCAAGCTTTCAGCGAAGACACACGGGGCGCAACAAGGCTCTTGGGGATGGGAACCGCGCGTGGGCGAACTCGGGGGAGACCCGTCCGCATTCAGAACGTGTAGAGAACGTAACCAGCTGTCAGCGCAAAAAGCACCAGCACAAGAATCGTTTCCAGCTTCTCGTAGCTGGAGTCGGTCCCAGAGAAGTTATACCGCTCAGGCTTCTTCGGGTTGTACTGGATCGGTACCGTTTCGCCCCAGCAATAGGGAACAATGGACTTAGACCCGGGGTAACAAAAAGTGCCGCGATGGACTTCGTCTGAGGTACCGGCCTTGTACACGAAGGTAACGTCGTAGTGCCCAGTCTGGTTACCGAGATTATCGTGTCCATCAACCCAGGAACATGAGTCGACCGTTGCTTCTGCCGTGGGCCAGTTTTTAGTTCTCGCCTCGTGAATCTGCCGTATTGGATTTGCGACCATTGACGTTTGGCCACCTTGCTATATCTTTCGGCTAAATTGCTAGCCAAAAGATAAGATGCGTGAAGTATGACACTTTTGTGGGATGTTGAAAAGATAAAGAAATTATCTTTTGTTCATAAGGGTAAAGGTTTTCACAAGGCTAAAGGCTTCGTTTGGCCTCGGCCAACTCGCGAAGTGCTATCCTAGCGCGTTTCCCCATGCAGAGTAGACCAACAGACGAATCCTCGCCTCCATTCAGTCCCGGCAGCGCTCAGCAGCTTAGCCGGACTCTTCCCAGCAAGTTGAATCTCTCGAACAAGAAAGCCCAGGCAAACACTGCCGCGATGATCGCGCTTCTGCATGGCTTGCAATTGCAGGAAGCAGCAATTCGGGAGGGCGGCGGCCCGAAGGCGATCGAGAGCCAGCACGCCAAAAAACGCCTCACAGCCAGGGAGCGGTTGGAGTTGCTACTCGATCCCGGACGGGAATTCCTGGAACTCGGGTTGTTCGCGGCCTTTGGAATGTATGAGGAGTGGGGCGGAGCGCCCGGCGCCGGGGTCGTCTCCGGTTTGGGTTACGTTGCCGGCCGTCAGGTCATGGTCATCGCCAATGATGCGACCGTCAAGGCCGGCGCTTTCTTCCCCATGACTGCAAAAAAGGTCATCCGAGCGCAGACCATCGCAATGGAAAACCGGCTCCCGACCATCTATCTCGTGGACTCCGCCGGAGTTTTTCTTCCCTTGCAAGAGGATGTCTTTCCCGATCAGGACGATTTCGGACGGATCTTCCGCAATAACGCAGTGATGAGCGCCATGGGCATCCCCCAAATTACGGCGATTATGGGAATGTGTGTTGCCGGGGGAGCCTACCTCCCCGTGATGACAGACCATGTGCTGATGACGGAAGGCAGCGGACTCTTTCTAGCCGGGCCGGCGCTGGTGCAAGCGGCCATCGGGCAGAAGTACTCGGCCGAAGAACTCGGCGGAGCCCAAATGCACTCGGAGATCTCGGGAACCGTGGACTTCAAGGAGCCGAATGATCAGCTCTGCCTGGCGCGCCTTCGCTCGCTCGTGGAGAAATTGGGACATGGTCCACGCGCTCCTTTCGACCGGACTGCGTATGACGAGGAAAAGGACGCTCCCAAATATTCGGCAGAGGAGTTGTACTCCTTGCTCGATCCAGATCCGGCAAGAGCCGCGACGAATAGCTATGACATGCACGAGGTCATTGCCCGCCTCGTCGACCGCTCCGAATTCGACGAATACAAGCGCGACTACGGCAAGACTGTGCTCTGCGGGTATGCGCGTATCGGGGGATTTGCCGTCGGAATCGTAGCCAATCAGAAGACCCACCAGACCCAGACCAGCCACACAGGCGAAAAGCGCGTCGAGTTCGGCGGCGTGCTTTACCCCGAGAGCGCGGAGAAAGCTGCCCGCTTTATCATGGACTGCAATCAGAATCTCGTGCCGCTGATCTTTCTTCACGATGTGAATGGCTTCATGGTGGGACGTGATGCGGAGTGGAGCGGCATCATCCGAGCGGGGGCAAAGATGGTCTCCGCGGTTGCGAACTCGACTGTACCGAAGATCACAGTGATCGTCGGCGGTTCGTTCGGGGCCGGGCACTACGCGATGTGCGGCAAAGCCTACGATCCTCGCCTTATCTTTGCGTGGCCGACGGCGCGCTATGCCGTGATGAGCGGAGCCTCGGCTGCCTCGACGCTCGTTGAAATCAAGCTCAAGCAGTTGGAGCGCAGCGGCAGACAGGTGAGCGAAGAAGAAAAAAGACAGATCTACGAGTCGATCAAGGCCAGCTACGAAGACCAGACAGACTGCCGCTACGCCGCGGCACGGCTTTGGGTCGATGCCATTCTCGATCCCGCGAAGACGCGGGAAGCCGTGCTCTGTGCTCTCGAAGCAGCGGCCTTAAACCCCGAAGTCAAAAAATTCAATCCGGGAGTTTTGCAGACTTAGCCTGTTGCAGACTTAGGCTCATCCAGTTGGGCACCTGAGCTAACGATGGGCTGATCGGGAGCTCGTTCAAAGGCGCGAAGCGCGCCCCGCTGGACGCGCAGTCCCTGGACGCGTAGTGGCGGAGTCCCTGTATTCTCTGGAAGAACATGAAAAGGGTTATCACCGCGGCAGTCCTCATCCCTCTGGTTTTCCTGGTTATCTTCAAGGGAACTTTTCTATTAGTTGTCATAGTGACGGCCATCTTCGCCGAACTTGCTGCCTGGGAGTATCTCTCGCTGGCTGACTCGATCGGCGCGAAGACACCCCGGATCATGGTCCTGTTGGCGATCGCTGTGCTTTTCGCCGCTACTTTTCGCAGCGCCGACCTGGCGATCTCCGCGTTGGGCATCTGCAGCATCGCCGTCTTTGTGGTGTGTACATTTCGCTCGCCGCTCGAACGTGTGCTGCTGGACGCTGCTTCCTCCGTATTCGCATTGATCTGGATTGCGCTGTCGCTCACCACAATCCCGCTGCTCTGGGCTCAGGAGCATGGAGCGTCCCTTCTGCTTTTCCTCTTCTGTGTGGTTTGGAGTGGCGACATAGCAGGCCTGTATGTCGGCCGCTCTCTCGGCTGCCACAAGTTGGCGCCGCACATCAGCCCAAAGAAGACATGGGAGGGAAGTGTCGCCTCGATGGCGGGAAGCCTTCTGGCCACCGCGATCCTCTTCTACCTGGCACGGCAGCTGGAGGACCGGTCGATCCTTGCCATCACATACGGCGGAACCCTCACGCGATGGCTTCTGCTCGCCGTGCTGCTCAATATCGCTGCACAACTTGGGGATCTCGTTGAGTCCGCGGTCAAGCGCGGCAGCGGAGTGAAAGATTCGGGCACAATCTTACCGGGACACGGCGGCATTCTTGACCGGATCGACGCGCTCCTGCTCGCGGCGCCCGTGTTGTGGTATGCCCAGATCGCTCAGCAGTACTTCTAAAGCGCTCTATCCGCACAGCAAAATGAATGCAAAATACATCGCAACCTGGCCCTGGCGGTGAATAATGCTAGAGTGAGTTCGCCCGCCTTGAAGCACATCGGCATCCTCGGTTCGACTGGCTCGATCGGAACCAGCACCCTCTCCATCATTGAGCAGTATCCGGAGCGCTTTGCCGTTGCCTCGCTCGCCGCAGGCAGCAACGTGGATCTCGCTTTTGCGCAGTGCGAGCGCTGGCGTCCGTCGATTGTGTCGATGGCAACCGAACCGCATGCGAGCCAACTCGCTCAAAGGCTTAAGAATGCCGGAATCCTTTCGGTCGAGGTTGTTTACGGTACTGCGGGTACTGTCAGCGTGGCGACGTTGCCGCAAGTGGATTTTGTGGTCTCGGCGATCGTGGGCGTCGCGGGGTTGGAAGCCACTTACGCTGCCGTGCTTGCGGGAAAGCCAGTTGGCCTAGCGAACAAGGAAGCGATGGTTGCGGCAGGGGAGATTCTGACCCGGGAGGCCCGGCAGCGCAACGTTCCTTTGCTGCCTATCGACTCCGAACACAATGCGGTCCACCAGTGCATGCGCGGAGGCACCAGAGAAGAAGTCCGGCGCATTTGGCTTACGGCCTCCGGGGGGCCTTTTCGTGAGCTGCCCTTGGACCAATTTCAGCACATCACAGTCGAGCAGGCTCTGAAACACCCCACCTGGGTGATGGGCCGGCGGATTACCATCGATTCCGCCACCCTGCTGAACAAGGGGCTCGAAATCATCGAGGCCTGCCGTTTCTTCGATTTACCGCCATCCGCGATTCGCGTGGCCGTGCATCCCCAGTCCACGGTGCATTCGATGGTCGAGTATGTCGATGGCAGCATCCTGGCCCAGATCTCCGTCACCGACATGCGGTTGCCGATCCTATATGCAATGAGTTATCCGGAACGGGTACCCTCGGATCTGACTTTCGACATGGCCAAGCTCGGTCAACTCAGCTTCGAACCGCCAGATTTCGAGCGTTTTCCCTGCCTTCGCCTTGCCTATGAGGCCGCGGAGGCTGGAGGCGCAGCCTGTATTGCGCTGAACGCGGCCGATGAGGTCGCCGTTGAGTCCTTCCTCCAAGGGGTTATACCGTTCACCGGGATACCGCGTACAATTGAAAAAGTGCTACATTCTATTCCCAACACGCATCCCATGACTATCCAAGAGGTGCTTCGAGTGGACGAAGAAGCCCGCAGAATGGCACGCAGCGTGTTGGCAGGATTTGCTCCGGTGCTCCGATAAGAGCGCCGATAAATGAAGAGACCCTGAAAGGCCGAAGGCACCAGACGCAAAGAGAACAGTTTCGTCTAAACAAAGGCCGCAGTAAAAACTGCGTATTAGTTGCACAGACCACACCCAGACACAGGATTACCGTCTCCCCCAATCTCGTGGCGAAGAGCGCGTTCGGGTATTCGTGGGATTGTTTGGCCGAAGATGCGATTGCCCGGTCCTGACTCCTTGGCGAGGGCAGGGTTTCAGAGAGGTTTGATCCAAATCATATGTCTTTTTTCTTAACCAGTACTCTGTCCATGCTCGCGGTGCTCGGCGTAATGGTTCTGGTCCACGAGCTGGGCCACTTCGTTGTCGCCAAATTGTGCGGTGTCCGCGTTGAGGTCTTTTCGATCGGTTTCGGCAAGCGCCTCTTCGGGTTTCGCCGCGGCGACACGGACTACCGCGTCAGTCTGCTCCCTCTGGGCGGATACGTGAAGATGTCGGGCGAATCACCGACTGAGGAACATACCGGCGACCCCGGTGAGTTCAGCGCTCATCCTCGTTGGCAGCGAATTTTGATAGGCCTAGCGGGGCCTGTGGCGAATTTTCTTCTCGCCCTCGTACTGATGACCGGCTTCTACATGATGCACAACGAGGTCGAAGCCTTCCGCTCGCTGCCGGCCCGGATCGATTTCGTTACTGACCACACTCCGGCAGCCAATGCAGGTCTTCAACCGGGAGATCTCATCACCCGCTTCGATACCGCAACCGACCCGACCTGGGAGCAGGTGTCGATCCGCTCCGCCCTCAATCTTGGGCAGACGATTCCCGTAGAGGTGAATCGCAACGGTCAGAACGTCGCAACCAGGATGGCCATCGTGAGCCCTCGGGACGCCGATGATTTCGATCTGGAAACGCTAGGATTGATTCCCCGCATGCAGGACGACCCAATCCGCGTGAAGCAGATTGAACCCAACATGCCTGCGGAAAAGGCGGGTCTCAAAGCCGGAGACCAGATTCTTGCAGTAGACGGGCTTTCGTTGCACTCCGTCGACGCAGTCCTCGCTTTCCTTCAACAGCACGGCGATCATTCTGTCCAGCTGAACGTCCAGCGGAACGGCCGTCCCTTCCAAGTCCAGCTGCAACCGGTGATGGCGGATGCCGGCAACGGACACAAGCTTTACAGGATAGGCTTCGCAACCAATCTCCCGCCGTTCAAGATTCAGCAATTGCCGGTAGGCGCCGCGTTCCGGCAATCAGTCCACTTCAACGCCCGGAATTCCGGCCTGATCCTTGAAGTCCTGCGCCGCATGGTCACACGTCAGCTCGCCGTACAGAATCTGACCGGCCCCATCGGAATCGCACGGCAGACTGGGCTCGCAGTCGAACAGCCGGGCTGGCAGCCGATCATTGGGCTGATGGCCATCATCAGTCTCAATCTCGGCATTTTCAACCTGCTGCCCATCCCGATTCTTGACGGTGGAGTGATCCTGCTTCTGCTGATCGAGGGTGTTCTGCGCCGCGATCTCAACCAGGAATTCAAAGAGCGTATCTATCAGGCAGCCTTCGTAGCCCTGCTGATCTTCGCGGCCTTTGTGATGATCAATGACATCTCGAAGCTCCATGTCTTCGGCAAGCTCCGGCCCTGATCCCACAGGTCTAGACTCGAAACTCCAGTGCCTGTTCGCCCTAATAGTGTTAACAGGCCCTGAGTCTAAAATTCGTGACATAACTTGTCATCCCGACCGAAGCGTAGCGAAGTGGAGGGATCTGTATTTTCTTTCCACTTGCGTCGCTGCTTTTCCGACGGAAATATGTTGCGAACTTCAGACTCAGGACACTGGTCCTGGAAGCCTCCGCGCGCACGCGCAAGACTCCCGACCTCCGAACCAACGGCTCTCTGCGTCCCTCACCAAGTGGGCAGCGCAGAGAGCCGTCTTCCATTCGAGCAGCTGCCGAAAAAGGGGGACCGCTAAGAAGCGCGTCGAGGGTCCGGGAAATCTCACAACGGCGGATCATGAAACCCCAAACCGCCGCTTGGATGCCACAGCCGCATCCGGCCGTATGCTCGGTTGATATCCTCAGAAATATGTCCGTTTTCCAGACCAGGATCCGCGTCCGCTACGCCGAAACCGATCAAATGGGCGTCGTCTACTACGCTAACTTCTTCATCTGGTTCGAGGTGGCGCGCGTGGAGCTTCTCCGGCAGTTGGGTTTCGATTACAAGCAGATGGAGATTGCCGACGGATGTTCCATTGCGGTGGTCGAAGCGTCTTGCCGGTACAAATCTCCGGCACGATACGATGACGAACTGATCTTGGAAACAAGATTGCTCAACTTGCGCCGGTCGGTGCTTAAGTTTGCCTATCGGGTGCTGCGGCCTGAAAACGAGTCTGATCCGCGTCTGCTCGCCGAGGGCGAGACTACCCATGTTGTCGTAGACAAACACATGAACGTGGTCCATCTGCCTGAGAAGTACACTGCAGTGCTCGGGAGTTTGGCGGAGAAGCTGCCTGGCCCAAAATAAGGGCCAAAGTAAGCCCCAA
>DASYBJ010000687.1:0-2567 GCA_036500845.1 Acidobacteriaceae bacterium | reverse complement strand
GGGTTGTTGTAAATAGGGAGGCTGATCGAAAAGACCGAACCGCAGCCTAGCTGGCTGACCACGCCAATGGCGCCTCCGTGAGCTCCCATAATGACCTTCGCGATCGGCAAGCCCATGCCTGTTCCCGGCGCCGTGTAACGTTGGCGTCCGCCACGGTAGAACTTGTCGAAGATTAATGTTTGTTCGAGAGAATCGATTCCGATGCCCCGGTCGGCGACGCTGATGACGAGCCGGTCGGACTTTACTTCAGCAGTCACTTTGATACGAGTTCCCGGACCGGAATACTTGCCGGCATTGTCCAGCAGATGCGTCAGCACTTCGCGAATGCGTTGCGCATCCATGCGTACCATTGGTAGATCCGGGGGCACCAGAATCTCCACGGGGTGGTTCTCGATCGACGCCTTTGCATCCTCCAATGCCGGCTCGAGCGCGTCCTGAATAGAATGCAGCTGCAGGTCAAGTTTGAACATGCCGGCATCTAGCTGGGCCATCTCCGCCGCTTCTGCCACGAGTCGATTCAACCGATCGGTCTCCTCATCAATAACAGTGAGCAACTCTCGCCTGCCATGGTCGTCAAGCGTGGCGCCCGACAACAGCGTTGTGACCTTATTTTTGATGGCGGCGAGAGGAGTGCGAAACTCATGTGTCACCAAATCCAGCAAGGCCGATTGCAGGCGCTGGTTCTCCTGCATAGCCTGATTCTTGCTGAGGGCCTCGAGAGCACGGGTGCGCTCGATTGCCAAACCCGCCAGGCTTCCGATCGCATCCAAAGTCTCGCGTGACAGCTCGTATCCTGCCACACCAAGTGCTCCGACAGTGCGCACACCCAGACCCAGAGGCACATACGCGGTTCCTGCCTGCACGGTGGGTTCCCCACGCAAGAGGGTTAAGCGCAACAGGCTTTCGTCCACCTCGGCATCGGGTGAAGATCGGTAAACCGACGGATGCTTTGCCGCTAGAAGGCAGACGCTGTGAACCGAGAAGGTCTCCCGCACATAGAGTGGCAAGGCGTTTAGGAGTTCGAGCTCACCCTCCGAGGCCAGGAGCCGCTGGCTCAAGTCGTAAAGCAGTTCCAATTCGCGTCGCCGCTGTTTCGCCGCTTCGGCATCACGCCGTGCGCGTTCCGCCAGATTGCTGGCCACGAACGCGGTGATAAGAAAAGCGAACAGGGCGACCCAGTTTTGGGGATCCGCGATCGTAAAGGTTCCGATCGGAGGGAGGAAGTAAAAGTTAAAGGCGGCAGTCGCCCCCAGCGCCAGGACCAGCGCATAGCGCAGACCCCAATAAGCCGAGACCAGCAAGACCGCGACTAAAAATGTCAACGCTACGGTCGTTGAGTTAACGTGCAATCGAGAATCGATCGCCGTAATGACGCCAATCGCTGCGACAACAAGGCCAAAACGCACAGCCTGTATCCGAGCTTGGCTATTCACTTCTGTATTCTACGATGGAGGCTACGGTGACGCCGTGAAAGACGGGGGCTTTGTGACCAGAACGTCCGAGGAGTGGTTGAACGAGATATCCCCCGAGAAATCTAAAGGCACGTTCAAGCTATTTCTCGGCTACGCTCCAGGTGTCGGGAAGACCTACAGCATGTTAAATGAGGCCATACGCCGTGCGAGCCGCGGCGAAGATGTTGCGATCGGCGTGGTGGAGAGCCACGGCCGCAAGGGTGTCGCGGAACTGGCCAGCAAACTCGATCGAATTCCGCTTCGCAAACTCGAATTTAAGGGGACAGTGTTTGAAGAGATGGACGTGGACGCCATCCTCGCCCGCAAGCCGAGTGTCGTCCTGGCTGACGAACTCGCGCATACCAACATCGAGGGCAGCAGGCACATCAAGCGATTTGAAGATGTGATGGACCTGCTCGAAGCCAAGATCGATATCCTTTCCGCTATGAACGTCCAGCACATCGAGAGCCTTGGCCCGACCGTGTTGCAGATCACCGGCGTGCAGATTCGCGAAACGGTCCCGGACTGGGTGATGCAGCGCGTCGATGAGATCCATTTAGTGGACCTGACACCTCAAGCCCTTCAGAAGCGTATGTCGCGAGGCGACATTTACCCCCTGGACCGTGCAGAACGGGCTCTTTCTCACTTCTTCAGACCAAGCAATCTGATTGCGCTGCGTGAGTTGGCGCTCCGCCAGGTCACTCAAGTGGTTGACCGGAGCCTCGACGCCTATCTTAAAAAGGACGGCGCCCAACCGGTGGAGGGTGTGCTTGAGCGAATTGGTGTATGCATCAATGAGAATCCCGGAGCTCAATATCTGATTGCTCGCGGCTCGCGCATGGCTCAGGCCTTGGGCGGCGAGTTGTACGTTCTGTATATCGATCTGGGCAAAAGCCTGGGTTTGGACGAGTGGAAGAGCCTGACGGAGAACCTCCGGTTTGCAGAGAATCTCAGTGCTCATGTGGTGCGGGCATCGGGGAGCAAGTTGATCGAAGGTATTCGCAAATTCATTCGCGAGTATCACATCACGCAAGTGATATTTGGGCGGTCCGTACGCGCTGGCTGGCGGTGGTTTCCATACCTCTCTTCTATCCACGGACTCCTTCGCGATTCCCC
>DASYBJ010000686.1:0-2857 GCA_036500845.1 Acidobacteriaceae bacterium | reverse complement strand
TCACACTTCCGTAAGTGGTTCGATGACTTCGGTCTTTCGATTCGTGAGCTGCCGAGAACCACTCCCTTTGAAGGCGAAGGCGATGCCCTGTTCGACGCGGATGGTCTGCGGTTGTGGGCAGGTCACGGAGTGCGCACAGCTTTCTCCAGCCACTGTTTCTTGCAGGAAGCTTGGGATGTCGAGGTGATTCCTCTTCGGCTCGTTGACCCTCGCTTTTACCATCTAGATACGTGCTTCTGTCCCTTGTTCAACGGCCATCTTTTGTATTTTCCCGAGGCGTTCGATGCCGCCTCGCTCGCCCGTATCGAACAACACTATCCAAGCGATAAGCTAATTCGTGTTAGCAAAGCTGACGCTTTGCAGTTCGCCTGCAACGCCATCAACGTGGGTCGGACGATTGTCCTGAACCGGATCAGCGACGAGCTGACACGAGAATTGCAGACACGAGGGTTCGAAGTCGTACAGGTGTCGCTCAGTGAGTTCCTGAAGGCTGGTGGCGCAGCCAAGTGCCTCGTGCTCCGCCTCAGCGAACTCGATGTCACACACTCCTATTAGCAAAGAGAGTTGTAAGGTACCGCGGAAGTTACCAGGTGCCAGAGCTTATCCAACCGGCGTGACGCAAACTCCAATCGATTCGCCCGCGGCCAAGGAGTTGGCCGATCTCCTATGCCCCGTCACTCACTCGCTGTGCTGATCGCCGGCCTTCTCATCCTTACACCTTTGGCGAATCCAGCCCAGAACAAGGCGGCTCTGCAGATTGGAGATCCGTTCCCTCAACTTACCGGACAAACGCTCACCAATAAATCGCTGGATCTACCTGCCGGCGCCGCTGGTAAGCCTGCGGTGGTGGTTTTTTCTTTTACAAGGACAGCGGGTAAGGATGCCCGTGTGTGGAACGAGCATTTATCGAAAGACTTCTCGTCCGTTGTCCCGGATTACGACGTCATTGTGTTGGAATCGGTCCCGAAGTTATTCCGCGGAATGGCCGTGTCAGGTATCCGGAGTAGCATGCCTCTCCCTCTTCAGGACCGAACCATCGTGTTGTACAACGACGAGGCACTGTGGAAGGCGCGCTTGGCGGGTTCTGACTACAATCGCGCCTACGTAGTCTTGTTAGCGCCGGATGGCCATATCCGGTGGATCAGTACCGGAGCGTTTACAGCCGACAGCTATACCCAATTCAAGAATGAAGTAGTCAAGCTCTCCAGCTAGATTACGTACGCCGATCATGGAATGCCATCCGCCTAGCTCTCACCCTCTTTCTGAAACAGCACCAAGGCAGGAACCCCTTTCTCACCGCATAATTCTGAGCAATCCTGATGTGGCGGACGAAGGTCTTCTGGACTTGCGGTGACACCGGCCAACCCAGTCAAAACCGTTGAAGCCTAATGAGACTCATGCCCCGCGAAAGTTCGAATAAAATGACAACACCGCAAACTCGTTCCGAGATGAAAGACGATGCCGCCACCAATAGCCGTTGAACTGCTGCCATATTCGCCCGATTGGGCGCGCACTGCCGAGATGGAGCGGGGCCGTCTCGAGAATGTTTTGGGAGCAAACCTGATCGCTGTGCACCACATCGGATCCACCGCTATCCCGGGCATCTGCGCAAAACCGATCGTTGATCTCATGCCGGAAGTACAAAGTTTGATCCAGTTGGATGAAGCGCGGCAGCAGGTTTGCTCGCTGGGGTACCAATGGTGGGCAGAGTACGGAATGAGCGGCCGCCGCTATTGCACCCTGGATGAACCAAGTACTGGGAAACGGCATGTCCAGTTACATTGCTTTGAACGCGGGAACGTACACCTGGAACGGCACCTTGCCTTTCGCGACTATCTGTGCGCCCATCCGGAGATAGCCCGTGAGTACGAGACGAGGAAAATCAAGGCGAGAGCGCTCCACCCAAACGATTCGCACGCCTACACCGACGCGAAGTCCGCCTGGATCACTCCGACTCAGATAAAAGCCCTCGCATGGTTTCGGTCACAAGGCGGTTGAAAGCAGACATTGGGCTGTTTCAATTTTCCGCCGATCACATAGCCCTACAAACATCGAGGTGGCCGATGAAAGCGATGCAGGTACGCAAGTTGAATCAGCAACTGGTTCTCAGGCAGGCCGAGGTGCCTCAGCCGCAGCCAGGCAAAGACGAGGTGCTGGTTCGGGTCTATGCCGCCGGAGTAACACCGACGGAGCTTCTCTGGTATCCCACTACTCACACCAAAAGCGGAGCGCCACGTCACAATGCCATCCCAGGGCATGAGTTTTCTGGCGTCATCGCCGCTGTTGGTGAGCAGGTCGGCGGCTTCACGGTTGGGCAAGCGGTCTATGGCATGAATGACTGGTTTGCAGAGGGGGCGACAGCCGAGTATTGCATTACAAACCCTGAGAGCATTGCTCCCAAACCGGCCGGCTTGACGTATCTATCCGCTGCCACAGTCCCCATCGGGGCGTTGACCGCCTGGCAAGCGCTCATTGATCGAGGAAAGGTGCGGGCGGGCGACCGTGTGCTGGTGCACGGCGGTGCTGGCTCGGTTGGCAGCTTCGCGCTGCAACTCGCCCATCTTCATGGGGCCTATGTGATCGCAACTGCCTCGTCGAACAATCTTGCGTTTGTCGCTGAACTAGGGGCGGACGAAACGATCGATTACACGGCGAGTCGCTTCGAGGAAAATATGCAAGATGTCGATTTCGTCTTAGATACTGTCGGCGGCGAAACGCTCGCGCGCTCCTGGGCGATTCTTAAACCTGGTGGGAAGCTGGTCACGATCGCCGCAAATAGCGAAGGCGCCACGGACCAACGCATCAAGGAAGCCTTCTTCATCGTTGAGCCGAATGAGCCGCAGCTTCTTCAGATAGC
>DASYBJ010000685.1:0-19241 GCA_036500845.1 Acidobacteriaceae bacterium | reverse complement strand
CCTCAGCAGGAACTTGCGATGAAGGTGTGGGCCCACCAGAAATGATCGCTGCAGCAACCTCCCTATTTGAAGCTGTTTCAGCCTGAGGCTCACGAGCTGCAGCGGCTTCCGTGAGCGCGACAGCCTCGCCGGATTTCCGCTCTACGCCCTCCAGCAGCAACTCGGCCACATCTTTGACTTGTATGGGAGTGCCCTCACTTTTCTCAGGCGTGCTGGTTAGCATGCTCTTGCAAAAGGGACATCCGACGGCGAGCACCTTCTCCTGAGGACCGGAACCGAGACGCGCTTTCGCCTCGCGAAAGCGATTGTCGGAGACGCGTTCTGTACCGGACTCTTCTTCTTTCCAGAATTGCGCGCCGCCCGCTCCGCAACAGAACGAGTTTTCACGCCCCCGTTCCATTTCGACGAACTCACCCGCAAGCACGCGCAAAACGTTTCGCGGGGCTTCGTAAACGCCGTTATGACGACCCAGGTAACAGGGATCGTGGTAGGTGATCGTTGAAGGCAGGTTCGACGCCTCGAGGCGGCCACCTGCCACCAACTGCTCCAGGTATTCGGTGTGATGCATGACTTTGTAGTTCCCGCCAAGCTGGCGATATTCGTTGGCCAACGAATTCAAACAGTGCGGACACGTGGCAACGATCAGCTTGGGGTGTACACGGTTGAGTGTTGCAACATTCTCCTCGGCCAGTTGCCGGTAGAGATATTCGTTTCCCGCGCGACGTGCACTGTCTCCTGTACAACCCTCGCGCTTGCCCAGAACCGCAAAGTCGACGTTGGCATGCGTGAGCAATTGCACAAAAGCGCGTGCCGTGCGCTGCGCCTGCGGATCGTAGCTGGCCGCGCAGCCAACCCAGAAGAGGACATCCGGATCGGGATTTTGCTCAACCGTCTTGACGTCCAGGCCTTCTGCCCACGCGAAGCGTTGATCGCGCGCGATTCCCCAGGGATTCGAAGCTCGCTCCATACCGCGAAACGCGCTCTGCAACTGCGAAGGGAACTTTCCCTCTATCATCACCTGATGACGGCGGATATCGACGATGTCGAGCATCTGCTCATCTTGCACAGGGCACACTTCCATACAAGCCCCGCAGGTGGTACACGCCCAAACCGCTTCCGCCGAAATCGCGAACTCGAGCAGCGGCCTCGGACTCGGAAAGCCCTTTTCAAACGGAGACTCTTCGAACGAGAGCGCACCGCTGGCTCTCCCTAGATCGTTCAGTTCCATCCTCTTGTTGATCTCCAGGGCAGCCGGGCTTAGAGACTTGCCTGTAGCGCTCGCCGGGCAAACTTCCTGACAGCGATTGCACTGGATGCACGCATAAGCGTCGAGAAGTCGGGGCCAAGCAAGATCTTCGAGCTTGCTTGCCCCAATCTGCGGCGATTCCGCTTCGAGATCGATATCCGCTGGAGGCAGCTCACCGGAGTTCGCATCCCGCCTGAAGAAATACTTCAGCGGTGCCATGAAAATGTGCATGTGCTTGGACCAGGGAAAATAAGCGAAGAAAGCCAGCACGCTACCCAGCGCCCCCCAATAGCCGAACTGCTCAAAGCCTGCCACATGGGCCCGCGGGACAAGATGGGAGAGCAGCAAGGCAAAAGGCTGTAGACTGTCCTCCCCCTGCAACTTCAGCCTGGCGGCCGCACCGATCGCCCGGCTGCCCACATGGAAGACGATGAAGGCCGAGACGATCACGGAATCGCGGGTGATGGTTCCGCGCCGTACTTGTTCATGCAGCAGCGTCTTGGAGTTGAAATCGAAGTCATGCCGGCTGGGCAGAAGAAATCGCCGTATGACGAGAGCAATGACACCGACGAGAACGAGAAAGCTGAGCATGTCAGCACAGACGTTGTAGGCTGCGCTCGCGGGATTATTCGACTGGATGGTGAAGGGCAGATATCCTTCAAGCCCATCCACAAGATTGACCAAGCCGTAGAAGAGGAAGCCGTAGACGATGAAGGAGTGAAACAGGCTAACGGACGGACGTTTGCGGAAGGTGCGCCGTTGCGTAAGTGTCGTTGTTAACGCGTACCAAAACCGCCGCAACCCGTCATTGCGACGCGGTTCGGGATCCGGGGTACCTCTTCGGATACGCAGGGAAAGGCGATAGAAGCCGATCGATCCGAATACCGCAGCCACCATCGCAAAGAGCAGGAAGGCGATTTTTTGAACCAGTGGCAGCATGCAAGTACAACCCCTATGAAGACCCCGCTCTAAGTTTTTTTGAGCTCTTCGATCAATGCGGGGACAATCTGTCCAACATCGCCCACGACGCCACAATCAGCGATCTTAAAGATCGGAGCGTCAGGATCTTTGTTGATCGCAACAATATATTGACTCTTGTTCATGCCGGATAGATGCTGCACCGCTCCCGAAATCCCGAGTGCGATGTATGCCTTGGGTTGGACAGTTTTTCCGGTCTGGCCAACCTGTTCGGAGTAGGGGCGCCACCCAGCGTCGACCAGCGCGCGTGTTGCACCAACAGCGGCACCGAGCTGGTCGGCAAGCCCCTCGACCAGCTTGGTAAATCCTTCGGAATTGCCCACTCCTCGACCACCGGAGACGACCGCGTCGGCTTCCGACAGTGAGATGCGTGTCCCCTTTTCCTTCAATCTCCCGGTCACCTGGATGCGGCGGGCAGGCAGCTCGAGATCCACGTCGAACTGTTCCGCGCTCTTGCCCGTGGGTGCCGCAGCCGGAAAAGCTCCGGGCTTCACAGTGATGACCACGACAGGAGATTTTGTTTCGATCTTCTCCGTTACGCGCGAGAGGTAGGTATATCGCTCAGCAGTCGTTGCTTCTTCATTGTGTCGCAGCTGGATCACGTCTTCTAGAAGCGCTGCACCGAGCTTGACCGCAACGCGTGGACTGAACTCCCGTCCCCCACGACTCCCACTGATGAGCACCGTGTGCGCACCACCTTCGCTCGCTATCTGACAGACCGCGGCAGCCCACAGCTCGGCATCGTACTCGGCAAGCTCCGGCCGGTCGGCCACGAGCACCTGTTCTACCATCTGTGCCGCCTCATTGGCGATCGCGTTGACGCCGCTCCCCAGAACGAGAGCCGCAATCGGGCCCTCTCTCTTGAGTGTAGTCGCCGCTGCGACCATTTCCGCTGTGCTCTTGCTTAAACGACCGTTGGCGTGTTCCGCCACCACGAGAATCATGCAATCACCCTGGCTTCGTTCCGCAGGAACTCGACCAATTGCGCAGCTGCAGAGGAGGCGTCTTTGCCATCGATGATCTTCCGCATCCTGGTCTTGACCTGAATCTCAGCCGAGAGTACGCGGATTGTGGGGGCAACTTGATAGCGGTCCAAAGTCTCTTGCCTTAGCTCCTTCTTCCGCGCCTTCATGATGTTGGGCACCGTCGGGTAACGAGGCTCGTTCAGCCCCTGCTGCGTGGTCACCACGAGAGGCAAGGAAACGCGAAAGGATTCGCTGCCCTCATCGCCATCGTGTTTGCCGATTGCGACGCCGTTTTGAATTTCGAGAGCACTTGTCCACGTAGCCTGCGGCCATCCGAGCCGTTCCGCGGTAGCCGGGCCGAGCGCATGGCTATCCCAGTCCGCCTGCTGGCCGCCGGTGAGGATCAACTCTATCTTCTCCTCCTGGGCGGTTTGAGCGACTACCTTGCTCACTGCGAGAGGGTCAAGCATTTCCGCTGAGACGACATGAATGGCTCGATCCGCACCCATGGCGAGAGCGGTGCGCAATGCATCTTGAACCCGCTCCGATCCGATTGCCAACACCACCACTTCCTCGGCAGCTCCCCCCTCGCGTAGCCGAATTGCCTGTTCGACTCCGTACTCATCCATGGCGTCCATGACGAGCTTGGAGCTCTCGAGGTCGACCACCCCATTTTTGACACGCACGGTCTCCTCCGCGTCAAGTACTTGGCGAAGGACTATCAGAATTCGCATTCACCCGCTCCAATGATTTGTCCCGACGTGTTAATTTACCCTCGGGTCGAATGTACGCGCAACTTGCACAGGAGTCTCTATGAATACACTCGGGACAGCGAATGAGACGATTGCGCCCATCACCGCTCTGACGCAAGACGAACAGATCATGCGGGACACCGTGCGCCGGTTTGCGCAGCGGAAGATCGCGCCGCTCGTCCGCGAAATGGATGAGACACAGAAGCTCAATCCGGACATCCTTCGCGATCTTTTTTCTCTCGGATTGATGGGTGTTGAAATTCCTATCGATCTCGGAGGCTCCGGTGCATCCTTCTTTAGCTCGGTTCTTGCCGTGGAGGAGATCTCGAAGGTCGATCCGGCCGTCGCTGTGATCGTCGACGTGCAGAATACGCTCACGGTCAACGCACTCCTGCGCTGGGGAAATGCCGAGCAAAAGAATCGTTATCTGCCGCGTCTTGCATCTGGCACGGTCTGCGCCTATGCGTTGAGCGAGGCCGGTTCTGGATCAGACGCATTCGCGCTGGCGACCCAGGCCCGCCCTGAAGGCAACAGCTTCGTTTTGAATGGGCGCAAGCTGTGGATCTCGAACGCCGCCGAAGCTGACCTTTTCATCGTCTTTGCTAATGTCGACCCTGCGGCGGGCTACAAAGGCATTACTGCTTTCGTGATCGAGCGTGGAACGCCAGGTTTCACCATCGGGAAAAAGGAAGACAAGCTCGGGATACGCGCCTCCTCGACATGCGAGCTGCTTTTCGATAACTGTAGTGTGCCGGCGGAGCAGGTTCTAGGCGAACGAGGCAAAGGCTACAAGATCGCCATCGAAGCTCTCAACGAGGGACGCATCGGAATTGCTGCTCAGATGTTGGGATTGGCAGAGGGAGCGTGGTCGTTAGCTCTCAAATACAGCCAGGAAAGAAGGCAGTTTGGCAAGGCGATTTCGGAATTCCAAGCGGTACAGTTCACGCTCGCCGAACTGGCCACGAAGATCGAGGCCACACGCCTCATGGTTTACAACGCGGCGCGCATGAAGGTAGCCGGTGTGCCGTTCGTAAAAGAAGCGGCGATGGCCAAGTACTTTTCTTCTGTCGTCGCTGAAGAGGTTGCCAGTAAGGCGGTCGAGATTTTCGGGGGGTATGGCTTCGTAAAGGATTTCCCCGTGGAGAAGTTCTATCGGGACGCCAAGATCGGCAAAATCTATGAAGGCACTTCGAACATGCAGCTCGCGACCATCGGGAAACAAATCCTTTTGTAGCGGGTCGCCGACTCTTGTAGCGGGTCGCCGACTCGCTGGCTTACACGGTATAGCGCCCTGCACTGACCATCTCCTCGGCGATCTCTCGTCCCAGGGCGATTGTGTTTACTGGTTCGTGTTTGGAGAGACGGCGGAAGATCGTCATCTGAGTACGCAACATATCTCCTTCGGCGACGGCGCCGATGACACGTTCGGCTGCGCTTTCGATGACGCGGAAGCCGCGGGCGGCATAGTACTGCGCCAGACGAACAGCTGTCTGGTTCCCCCCCTGCATCTTCTCAACACGCAGGATCGCAGACTCCATGACCAACACTTCGATGATGATGTCGGCTAGAGCGCCCATGATCTCCTGCTGATCTGCGAGATTGGCGGCGTACTTCTGACTGGCTGCGCCGGCACAGAAGAGGCCAAGCTTCTTGGCAGCCGCTAAAGCGGCCTTCTGCTCCGCTAGGGGCCCGGTGGCTGTTTCGCGGGGCACCGGCCCGGCGATAACTTCGTCCATCACCTTTTGAATTGCGGGCAGGAGCGCGAGACGCCCCTGCATTGCGCGCTTCATCATCCAGCCGGTGATGATCAACCGGTTGATCTCGTTCGTCCCCTCGAAGATCCTGTTGATGCGCGCGTCGCGGTAACTGCGTTCGGCGGGAAACTCCTCGGTGTAACCGTACCCGCCGTGAATCTGAAGCATGTGATCGACAACGCGGTCCAGCATCTCTGAACACCAAACCTTTACGATGGAGCATTCGACAGCGTACTCTTCGATGCGTTTTTGCACCTCTTGGCCGACGTTCGCCGCGCTCTTGTCCAGCTCCGCAAGTGCAGCATCGATCGCTCCAACCACGCGATAGACCAGTGCCTCGCCCGCGAAGATCAAGGCAGCGCTTTCGGCAATTTTTTCCTGGACCAATCCGAAGGAAGTTATGGGTTTACCGAACGCGATACGTTCTTTGCCGTAGCGCACTCCGTTGCGGAAAGCGTTGCGCGCTCCTCCAATCGCTGCCGCACCCAGCTTATAGCGGCCGACATTCAAAATATTGAACGCAATGTGATGGCCTTTGCCGGGCTCTCCCAGTAAGTTCTCGACCGGGACCATGCAGTCCGTAAGGATCAAAGGGCAGGTAGACGATCCTCGAATGCCCAGTTTGTGTTCTTCCTTGCCGACGGTCAGGCCTGGGGTTTGCGCTTCGATGAGAAACGCGGAAAATTTCTCGCCATCGATCTTGGCGAAGACCGTAAAGAGATTCGCCATCCCCGCATTTGAAATCCACATCTTCTCGCCATTGAGGATGTAGTGCTTCCCGTCCGGCGAAAGCCGAGCCTGAGTACGAATGTTCATCGCATCGGAACCGGAGGACGCTTCAGAGAGCGCGTAGGCTGAAATCCACTCTCCCGAAACCAGCTTGGCTAGATACTTCTTCTTCTGCTCGTGGGTGCCGTACCAGACCAGCGGGAGCGTCCCAATGCCCACATGAGCGCTAAAGACGACGGAGAAGCTTCCACAGACGGCAACCTTGTCTGCGATGAGCGCCGAAGTAACTTTGTCCAGCTCGAGGCCTCCATATTCCTCGGGCACATCGATTCCTAAAAGACCCAAGTCACCGGCTTCTCGCATGAGCGCGCGCGTCACATCGAAGTGCTTTTGCTCAATCTCCGCCACACGGGGCAGCACGGATCCTTCCGCGAAATCCTCCGTGGCTTGGGCAATTTGTTTCTGTTCCTGAGTGAAGTCTTCGGGAGTAAGCACATCTTCAGGTCCCACTGCTTCGATAAGGAAGCTTCCCCCGACGACTCGCTTCGCTTTGCTTGCAACGGCAGAGGTGCTCATCATTTCTAAGTTCCTCACTCACTCTGCTAGTTCTGCAGGTTTTCGAAAATTCCGGCGGCGCCCATCCCACCACCGACGCACATCGTGACCAATCCGTATCGTGCCTTGCGGCGTTTCATCTCACCCAACAGGGTTGCCGTCAACTTGGCTCCGGTGCATCCCAGAGGATGCCCGAGCGCGATTGCGCCGCCGTTGACATTGACCTTTGCTTGGTCGAGGCCCAATGTGCGAATGACCGCCAGCGACTGTGCGGCGAAGGCTTCGTTGAGCTCAATGATGTCGATCTCATCCAGCGTTAGGCCGGCGAGCTTAAGCGCCTTCGGCACCGCATAAACGGGCCCCACACCCATCTCCTCAGGCAGGCACCCGGCATAAGCATAGGCTACGAAGCGAGCGAGCGGCTGGATGCCAAGCTCTTTCGCGCGATCCTCAGACATCACCACGGCGGCCGCCGCCCCGTCAGAAGTTTGCGAGGAATTTCCAGCGGTCACCACTCCTTTCGAGTGAAAGGCCGGACGAAGTTTGGCGAGCGCGTCGAACGATGTGTCGGCTCGCGGCCCCTCATCGACGCGAAACTCCTGCGTCTTCGTCGAGGGCTGGCCATTGCCGTTGGGACCCGTCATGGCGAGGGAAACGGGAACAATCTCCTGCTCAAAATGCCCTTTGCGCAAAGCGTCGAGTGCCTTCTGATGGCTGGACAGGGCGAAGTAGTCGGAATCCTCACGGGAGATGTTGTAGTGTTTGGCTACACGCTCGGCCGTGAGTCCCATCGACAGGTAGGAATTGGGATAGTTTTCTACCAGCCATGGGTTGACAGCAAGTTTGTTACCGCCAAAAGGAATGAAGGACATCGATTCCGCCCCTCCGGCTACGATGACCTCCGCGCCACCGCCCCGGATACGTTCGCTGGCCAATGCGATGGTCTGTAGGCCGGAAGCACAATAGCGATTCACTGTCATCGCCGCCGATTCAACCGGCAGCCCAGCGCGCAAAGAGATCACGCGCGCCATATTCATGCCCTGCTCGGCCTCCGGCATAGCGCAGCCGATGATCACGTCGTCAATCTCTTTGGCGTCAAGCTCCGGCACTCGCTCAAGAGCACCACGCACCGCAACCGCACCTAGCTCGTCCGGACGAGTGCTGCGCAAGCTTCCGCGCGGCGCTTTGCCAACGGCGGTTCGAACCGCACTTACCAGAACTGCTTCTCGCATCTCTCACTCCTGGGAGCCTGTTGAGTTCTCAGGCTAGTTTCTGAGGGGCTTCCCCGTCTTCAGTGTAAAAGCAATACGGTCCTGGGTTTTGCGCTCGCCGCAAAGAGTGAGGAAGGCCTCGCGTTCCAAATCCAAAAAGTATTGCTCGCTCAAAAGCGTGCCCGGCGTCACCGGGCCGCCGCACAAGATATTGGCGACGTGCCGGGCGACTTTCACGTCGTGGTCGCTGATGTATTCCGCCTCGCGCATCATGTGCGCACCGAGCTTCAAACTCGCGAGCACAGATTCACCGGGAGCGGGAATGTCTTTCCGGGGCAGCGGCGGTGTGTAGCCGCGCTCTGCGAGCTGCACTGCCTGCAGCTTGGCATCTTCCAGCAACCGCGCCCGATTCATCGTGATCCCGTCGGACTCGCTCAATAGGCGCAGAACGCGAGCATCGAACGCGGAGGTAGAAACTTTCGCCAGCGCGATGTTCTCGAAACTGGTACGGATCGAATCGTGCACCTCGACCGATTCACCCCGGGGATCGACACGCACTTGACTGGCGGCCTCGATAGCTCGGATCGTCATCTCCTTGCATCCGCCCCCGGCCGGAACAAGGCCGACGCCTGTCTCCACCAATCCCATGTAGAGCTCGATATGCGCCTGCCGAAACGCCGAATGCATGGAGACTTCTGTTCCTCCACCCAGGCACATGGCGAACGGCGCCGCGACTACCGGGCGCGGACAGAATTTGATCGCCTGCGTCATTTCCTGAAAAGCGCGGATATAGCCGTTGATCTCGTCCCACTCCTCATCCTGTGCGGCGAGAAGCAATTGCATCAGATTGGCGCCGGCCGAGAAATTCGCCCCATCACTATTGATCACAAACCCACGAAAGGCTTTGACGGCGTCACTCTGGGGCGAGAGAATCTCGCGAAGAAATACCACAATGTCCTGCCCGAGGGTATTCATCTTGGAGTGAAACTCGACGCAGGCGATGCCATCTCCCACGTCGATCAGCGAAGCTCCAGGATTCTTGCGAAAAACGCCGTTGGAACGCTTTGCAACAGCCAGGGAGACATGCTCGGGTTGATCGACAGGCAGATACCGTCCCTTTGAACCGGACCTTGAACCCGGCGTTGGCCTGGAGTGGGGATCAAAATATTCCGTGCCGTTGCTCCGATACCAGGAACTGTGACCGGCCGCAAGCAGAGCTTCTACTGCTTGCGGTATCGCTTGACCGCGCTCCTTCATCTTGGCGGTTGTTTCCGCAACGCCTGCGGCGTCCCACATCTCGAATGGACCCAGTTCCCAGTTGAAGCCGGCACGCATCGCGCGGTCGATGTCGGCCAGACTATCGCTCACCTCGCCGATCCGATTGGCGGCATAGGCCCATAGCTCTGGCAGGATCTGCCAGTAAAAGGCCGCTGCCTTCGATTTTGCAGGATCCGCCGCTAGCAGCGCACGTATCCGGTCAGGAAGCGACTCGATATTCTTCGCCATCTCCAGTTCGGCGAACCTGGGCTTCTGCGCAGGCCGGTATTCGAGAGTATTGAGGTCGAGCACCAGCCGCTCTTCTTTACTCTCCCCGCTGCCGGGCGCGCCAGCATGCTTCTTGTAGAAGCCCTGTCCAGTTTTGTCGCCGAGCCACTTCCGTTCGAGCAATTCGTCGATGACTGAGGGTAGTTGCACATCGGACCGTTCATCCTTCACGGTGGCAGTGAAGTTCTTGGCGACGTTGCCCAGCACATCGATTCCTACCATGTCAGAGAGGCGGAAGGTACCCGTCTTCGGCCATCCCAACGGCGTCCCTGTAAGAGCGTCTATTTCCTCGATGCTGAGTCCCATCTGCTGCATCACGCGCACGGTGTTCAGCATGACAAACGTACCGATGCGGTTAGCGATGAAGTTCGGACTGTCTTTCGCTGCGACGATCGTCTTCCCTAGATGGATCTCTGCAAATCGGGCAATCGAGGCGACCGCCTCCGGGTCGGTCTCCAGCGTCGGGATCATCTCCAGCAGTTGCATGTACCGGGGCGGGTTGAAGAAATGCGTTCCAAACCAGCGTGCCCTTACTTCTTCCGGGAATTCCTGGGCAATCGCGTGAACGGGTAAACCGCTTGTGTTTGTTGTGAGGATCGCGTCTTTGCGGAGATGAGGCACTACCTTGGCCAGCAGTGTCCGCTTGATTTCCATCTTCTCGGCCACGGCCTCGATCACCCAATCGCACTCCTTGAGCTTAGGCAGATCGTCATCGAAGTTTCCAACCGTGATGTGGGAGACAAAATCGGGAGATGCGAGGGCAGCCGGTTTGCTCTTTTTCACAGCCTCAAGCGCCTGAGAGGCGACTCGGTTCCGATCGCCTTCCGCCACAAGATCCAAGAGCAGTACGGGAAAGCCTGCGTTGGCCATATGCGCTGCAATGCGGGCGCCCATCGTCCCAGCGCCTAGTACGGCTACACGCTGAATCAAATACGTTGCTTTTGCACTTTTCCAGAGCCGCGTCGGGTCTTCGCGGTCAACAGCTGCCTCGGGGGCAAGGGAGCTCATAAGATTCTCCTCGAATCGGGAAAGAGGCGGAAATAGACTAGCGCCGCCAAACTCGGCTCGCGGGCGCAGAATACTGAACGCCCGGTCAGAAAGTCAAGCTCGCGAACTCGGATGGCGACTCCGATGCGAAGATGATCATTGCACCGTCCTTTGCAAACTGAGATCAGCAACCGGCCTTCGCGACCTAAGGACACTATATCGCTGGTGTGATCCGCGCCTCGCATTCATTGAACGACAGATAATTCCCTAGCGAGCTTGCGTTTGCGAGGTGCGGCTGTCGATGGGGTGCAGAGCCGGCTACGCAGGCCGTCGCTCAAGAGAGTTGCGAATTGGCAGGCGATATCCTGCGCACTCAGTTCGCCTTCCGGGCTATACCACGATCCAATCCAGTTGATCGCTCCGGCCAAGGCGAACGCCGCGATTTTCGGATTACAGGCCGCGATCGAGCCATCCGCAATGCCTTCTTCGATATAGCCGCGTAGAGAGCTGTCGATATGCCGCTTTAACCTACGCACTTCACGACGCGCCGTAGGGGAGAGTTCACCATCGTCGAGCATGGCTACGCAACGCCCGAAATCTTCTGAAACAATGATCATGGCATAGGCTTCGACGTATGCGCGTGTTTTGTCCAAGCCGGTTCCCCCGACCGCCAGGGCGCGGTCGAGGCCATCTTCAATCTTGGAAATTCCCGTCTTATAGCACTCGACGAGGATTTCTTCTTTATTGCGGAAGTAGTAGTAAAGGGCAGGTTTGGTGATTTTGAGGCGCTTTGCCAGCTCGCTCAGCGAAGTTCTCCGATAGCCCTGCTCGAGAAATAGGTGGGCTGCTGTTTTGAGTACTGCCTCCCGTTTACTGTCCAGTTTGCGCTGCCGGACTTCGAATGCCTTCCAGGGCTCTCTCGTGTAGCCTTGCGTGGGATTCATGCAAACATATTCGCAGATAGTGACCCAAAGCAGCTAGGACGAAAACGGCCGGTATAAAGGTCGTGGAACGATGGCGAGTGGACTCCGGGCAGTTCGAATCCACCGTCAGGTCGTGGAGGATTCTTAGAACAGAGATGACAGATGGCGCCTCTGGGATTTATAACGCCCACGTTGGGTAGACCATACGAGGTCGCTTTTCTAGGGCTAACCAATCTGCACGGGAAGGCTGGCAAAAATGGAAGATAGCGGCACCGCGACGCGCACTCAAGAATCACGTACTTCGTACAGCGGCGAGACCTGGATCGCCAGGGACGAGTTGCCCCTCGAAAACATCTACCGGAACGAGCGGGAGCACGCTTCGAGGATGTTTCTAACACAACCTGTGCGCGGTACTGTCCGGGAATGGAAATGGGGTGCTGCGCTAGGGGAAGCCCGTCGCGTCGCTGCTCATCTTAAGGCTCAGAACTGGCCTCCAGGCTCGCGCGTGGCCATCGTCGGAAAAAACTGCGCCTGGTGGATCATGGCAGACTTCGCCGTCTGGATGGCCGGGCACACGAGCGTACCAATCTTTCCGAGTCTTCGAGAGACCGCTCGGAACGCTATCCTCGAGCACAGCCAGCCTGTAGCGTGCTTTCTGGGTGCGCTCGACCTGCCTCCGGAGATTGAGGGCACAGCACTCGAACGTCTTCACCGGATCAGCTTCCCTACCGCCCTGCCAGCCCCGGGAACGACGACTTGGGAAGGAATTCTGGAAGCGCAGGAACCCCTGGCGGAGTGCCCGGTCAGGGGGCCTTTGGACATCGCAACAATCATCTATACCTCAGGAACAACCGGCGACCCCAAGGGGGTCATGCAGAGCTTCCAGGCTCTCGCATTTATGGCGAAGTCGATGCATCCGGTATTGTCTGGCGGCGGCCCCCTGGACCGGATCCTTTCGTATCTTCCGCTGGCACATATCGCAGAGCGGGCGATTGTCGAGATGAATTCTCTCTATTTCCCTCTTCATATTTTCTTTGCGGAGAGCCAGGAAACCTTTCTGGCCGACCTCGGACGGGCGCGTCCGACGGTCTTTTTTACTGTCCCGCGGTTGCTGGTGCGTTTCCAGCAAGGTGTACTGGAAAAAATTACGCAGCAGAAGCTCGCGTTGTTGTTGCGCATTCCCATCGTCCGCGGCGTGGTGCAGCGGCGCATCCTCAAAGCGCTTGCACTCGAGAGTGTCCGGCTGGCTGCCTCCGGCTCCGCGCCGCTGCCGGTAGCCGTGCTGGAGTGGTATCGCCATCTGGGGCTTAATTTGGTGGAAGGCTACGGCATGACGGAGACGGGCATCACCCATGTACCGCTCCCAGGTAAACTGCGTCCGGGATACGTGGGCAATGCGAGTGCGTACGCAGAAACCCGGATCTCAAATGACGGCGAAATCCAGATCAGGGGTCCGATGAATATGGCGGGATACTTTCGCAATCCCTCGCTCACGCAAAGCTCATTCACCCACGACGGCTACTTCCACACGGGGGATCGCGGAGAAATCGACACAGAAGGAAGACTTCGCATCATAGGGAGGATCAAGGAAGAGTTCAAGACCAGCAAAGGGAAATACATCATTCCCGCACCGATCGAACACGAACTCGCGGCCAGCGGTCTGTTTGAATCTGTTTGTGTTCTTGGACAGGGGATGGCGGGACCGTTCGCGGCCGTGGTTCTGGTGCCTGAAAGCCGGACCGCCTGCACCGCGCCGGAAACGCGCGCCGTCCTCGAACAACAACTAGAGCAGGAGAGACTTCGGGTCAATCGGAGACTGGAGCAGCACGAACAACTTCGCTTTCTCGTTGTGGCCCTTGAGCCGTGGACGGTAGACAACGGCTTCATAACTCCCACTCTCAAGGTAAGACGCGGACGCATTGAAGAGAGGTTCGCAACATTGTTCAACAGTTGGGAGAGCGCCGGTACCACAGTAGTTTGGCTGGAGGCGTAATGGGCGGCGAGCTATCGACGAGTTCCAGCCAACTTTTGATTGAGGGGAGATCCCTTGAAGTCTTCGAGTGGAAGTTTGCAGATTCGCACAATATTCGCGATTCGCGCAATACCGGCGGTTCGCGCAATATTCGCGATTCGCGCAATACGATCGTTTTGATCCATGAAGCGCTAGGCTCCGCGTCCTACTGGAAAAGCTTCCCAGAGCAGCTTGCGCGAGCGGCTTGCGTGAATGCCGTGGCCTATTCACGGGCAGGACACGGTGAGTCGGAAGGACCGCTCGAGCCCCGCTCGGTCCGCTATTACCAGTCACAGGTTGAAACCGTACTCCCGCAAATATTAAGAGCTCTCTCGATCGAAGAGCCTATTTTGTACGGACACAGCGAGGGAGCGGCCATTGCCTTTCTGTATGCAGCGGAGGGGAATCCCGTCAAGGCGATCATTGCAGAGTCTCCGATCGTTGCGCCCGGGGAGAATACCCTACGGACGGTTGAGCAGATGGATGCCGCAGAACCCCGTGCCGAGCTCATTGAGAAGCTCCGGCGCTATCATCGCAATCCGGAAGGGGTTTTTTCTTCGTGGGTCGAAGGCATTCAATTGCATCTGGCCCGGCAATTCCCTGTTGCCAGCTATCTGAGACGAGTGCAAGTTCCCGTTCTTGTACTCGAGGGCGCGCTCGATCCATTTGGCGGCCCGGCACAAAGAGCGATTCTCCAGGCCGAGATACGCAACTTACACCTGACGGTGCTGGCCCAAACCGGACATTTGCCACACCGCGAAAAAACCCAAGAAGTTATCGAAGCTGTAGCACACTTCCTTACTGAACCGCTGGAACCTGCTGGCAAAGCACTCAACGAGGACGTGTGCGATCCCCCCGGCCCATCATCCCCAGGCCCGCCAAGGAGCAGTAATGAGATCCACCCTCCCTCTCAAACGGAATAACCGGCCCTTGCAGGTTTTGATTTGTTGCCTTGTTCTTGCCAGCGTATGCAAAGCCCAACAAACCTACGTCTCCCGCTATAACGTCTACACCGGCTTCACCGATCTTGACAGTCCGAGTTATGGCCTGAACCAGACCGGCTTTCATCTCCAAGCGGGAGCCAGGCTCCGCAAGTGGATCTCAACGGGATTCGACTACACTGTGGCCAGCGGGAGTGAGCATCTGACGCAGGCTAAGCTTACGCCGGCGGTCCAGCAGCAACTTGCCCCTATTCTCCTGGCATTTATTCGACAAGGATTGATTCCTCCGTCCTATCAGCTCTCTGTGCCAACCGATGTGTTCACGCAGACATTCACGATCGGGGGCGAATATATGAATCGCCATTTCGAAAAAATGACTCTATTCGTTCGGCCTTCGGTGGCGGCACTTCGCGAGGTTGCCACGCCCCATCCGACAGACGCGGTATCCACGTTGATTGTGCAAGGGCTGACGCCATCCGGACACGAGCTGGACTGGGTAGGAGCATACGGCGCAGGAGGTGGCGCCGACTACATCTTCGCTCGCCACCTAGCTTTGAGAACCCAACTGGACGTCATTTATGAGCATCCATTCTCTGATATTCTGCTGGATGGGCGTTGGACCCTCCGCTACTCCATCGGACCGAGCTTTAACTTCGGCCGAAACATCCTCGCCAACAGCCACTAGTTTTTTCATTGGTCAGTAGAACCGAAGGAGGTTCGCCTGATCTGCCGGAGTCGGGTGAAACGTATCTGTTTGACGGCGCTTGTTGTTCTTGCCAATACCGGGCTCGCTAACGCTGCGACACCGGCGATTTGCACCCTTCGCATCCATGCCACGGGCTTTCGCAATCAAAACGGGTGGGCGGCAGCGGCGCTCTTCGCATCTCCCGACGGCTGGCCGGAACGAGAGGACAAAGCTTTTGCTAACGATGCTTTCCCGATCACGGGAAATCAGGCGCTGCTCTCGTTCAAAGTGCCACCGGGCAAGTACGGAGTGGTTGTCCTGCACGATGAGAACGAAAATCACAAGCTGGATCGAGATTTCCTTGGTATTCCCAAAGAAGGCTTTGGCTTTGCCAACAATCCGCATGTCTTCTTAACCGCGCCTTCGTTTCAGATTGCCCAAGTGAATGTCGGCTGCCCCGTGACCGACATCAACATTAAGTTGATCTACAAATAGGCTCACGGCTCTGCATTGAACAAATCAAATTTACGAAGTTAGCGCGGTCAGGCCAACAGCTCCGCGCTTCTGACGGGAATTAGTCGCTACCATAATCACCATCAGACGAACATTCACCTATTTTTATCTTTGACACATAGCCTCCGATGCTACAACTTGGAGTAAGTAGCCCGAGCTATTTCTAAAGCGGAGATTCCCGCTCAACCGTCCCCGGTTTCTTGGGTTCCTTAAGTTCATAGATTCATCTGCATCACTGTCCTGAATAGCCGTAAAAATTTTTGGAGACCGTTACTCATGAAGCCAAATCCTTCTCGCACCCGTTCTCTCTTTATCCTCGCCGTCTTCTTGGCCGTGAGTCTCATCTCTCGCTTCGGGCTCAGTCAAACGACAGGCACAAGCACCATCACTGGGACGGTCGTTGACATCAATAAGGCTGCCATCCGAGGGGCGACCGTGCTCATCAGGAACACTGATACAGGGATCGAGCGCACCACAACCACGAACGGCGATGGGCTCTTTGCCGCGCCTTTTCTGCAGCCGGGCAATTACGAGGTGATCGCCAGCGGGAGTGGCTTCAGTTCCGTCGATCAGAAGAACCTGGTGCTGACAGTTGGTCGCACGGCGACCTTGAACTTTGCACTTCCTCTCCAGACCGTGCAACAGGCGGTCACGGTCAGCGGCTCAGCTCCGCTACTCGACACGGAGAAGACCGAGGTTTCGCAGACCGTCAGTCAACAGCTGATCAGCAACTTACCGGTCAATGGCCGGCGGTGGGATGATTTCGTGTTGCTCACACCGAACGTCGTTCCCGACGGCGGCAGTGGTCTTGTCGCGTTCCACGGCATTTCGGGTCTCTACAATCAGAATTATGTCGACGGTGCGAATAACAACCAGATGCTCTTCTCCGAGGCGCGGGGACGTGCATCGGGCGCTCCCTATGTCTATTCACTGGATTCGATCAAGGAGTTCCAAGCCGAGTCTTCAAACTACTCAGTCGAGTTCGGCCAGGCGGCGGGCGGCCAAGTGAACGCGATTACGCGTTCGGGCACCAATACGACTCATGGTGACCTCTTCTATTACCTGCGCTATCCATCGTTCAACGCCCTCGACCCGTTCAGCAAGTGGACGGCGCTGCATAACAATGGGAATCCCTTCCTGCTCACTCAGCCCATTCATCAGCAGCAGCAGTTCGGCGGCAGCATAGGCGGCCCCATCCTTAAAGACAAGCTCTTCTACTTCTTTACGTATGATGGCTTTCGCCGCGTAGGCCGCGTCCTTTACTACTCAACCAGCAACGTCTCGCTTACCCCGTCTGGACCCACAAGCTCGACCACGACGATCACTCCTACTCAGTGCCCAAGCACAATCTCGGCGGCTCAGTGTAGCAGTGCGATCCAATTCATCCAGAAGCTTGCCGGGGTGGGTATCAATCCGCCTTCACGTTTTGGAAAAGAAAATATCTTCTTCCCACGTCTCGACTATCAGCTCAATGACAAGAACCACTTATTCGCCAATTTTAATTTTGCCGATTTCGACTCCAGCAACGGTTATTCACCAAATCCGACATATCCCAATTCATCGCAAAGCACTAACGGACCTACCAGCTACCACGAGCGGTTCGTCATCGCGCACTGGACATCGGCCATCTCCGACCGGTCCGTCAACGATGTTCGCTTTCAATGGGGCAGGGATCTGGAAACAGCTGGAGCGAATGCCTCCGGCCCCAGCGTTAGTTTTGGTGCTGAAACCTACGGTATGCCGAACGCCCTGCCCCGGATCGCCGAGCCAGACGAGCATCGTTATCAGATTACAGATGTCTTTTCAACACAGAGGGGCCGGCACACCTTCAAATTCGGTGGAGACGCTAACATCGTGCACGAGATCATGATCAACCTCTTTCAGGGCGGAGGTATCTACAGCTATAGCGGCACCCCCGTTCAGGCCTTCCAAAACTGGGCTGTGGATGCTTTTCGAGGCCAACCCGGTGACACCGCTCCGGCGCAGGGAACTCACTACACGACTTTCGTTCAGACCATCGATGCCATCAACCCGCATTCGCGCGCCGGCGCCGATGACTTCTGGATGAAGATGTTTGACGGTTTTGCCGAGGACACATGGCAGCTCCGTCAAAATCTAACGCTCACTTTGGGCGTGCGCTATGACATACAGCTCACGCCTAGCCCGGCGAAGCCTAACACCAGTTCGCCAATCGCCGCACACTACAACCAAACGATCAAGAACGTCGCAGACCGCGTGCAGCCACGCGTAGGTTTTGCCTATAACCCGCATCCGGGCACCGTCGTCCGAGGCGGGTATGGGATATTTTCTGCCCTGAACCAGGGAAGCACTTATTACGCCATGCGAGTTGAGAATGGCGTATACCAGATCAACTACAGCTTTAACGGAGGAGCTGGCACTCCGGTGCTCTTCCCCAATGTCCCATTCCTGCCTACCGGGCCCCCGCTTTCCAGCGCCCTTTATCCATCAGGCGGAACTCCCCCCGTAGTTGCGCCACTCTCCGGCGGCAGTTTAGTACCAAGCTTCCACGGTCTCGACCCCAATTTTGTTCCGCCGATTGCGCACGAGGCGAATCTCTCGGTCGAGCAGGAGCTACCGGGCAAGCTCACTCTCCAAGTTGGGTACGTCGGAACACGCGCTCTCCATCTTCCGGTTTTCATTGACGCCAACCTTGTCGGTCAGACGCCGCACGCTCTGCGGACGTATAACATCCTGAATGCAGCAGGCGCCGTTACCTCGACCTACACCACGCGGTTCTACCTTCCATCGGACCGCGCGAACACCTCTCTGGGCTCGCTGAACACCGGGTTTAGCGCCGTGAACTCCTGGTACAACTCTATGGTGACGACCATTCGCCGTCCCTTCCAGAATGGCCTCGAGCTACTCGTCAATTACACCTGGTCCAAGGCTCTGGACGACGATCAGGTGCAGGGCGCTTCCGGCACTTTCTACGGCGGCAATCCGGTGCTGGACCCGAATAACCTGAAGGCCGAGTACGGCCGCTCCGATATCGACGTTCGCAATCGTTTTGTGGCCAGCGTCGTCTATCAACCGGCATTCTCTCTAAGCAACAAAATTACAAAACAGTTAGTGAATGGTTGGATCTTTGCCGGCACCGCGACCGAGCAGACCGGATTCCCGATCGTAGCTTCGTTGAGTGGATTCCCCTCCGGTGGCGCTGATGGCGGCGTAACCGGTGGTGTGATGAGCTCAGGCTCCGGCACAGCCACTGCGGGCCGCCCTCCTCAGATTGCCCGAAACAGTCAACCCGGCCCCGGAATCCGTAACGTCGATCTCCGTGTCTCGCGAGACTTTGCCATTCACGAAAGCATCCACTTCCAAATCACCGGGGATGCTTTCAATATCGCCAACCAGCGCATCATCACTGGCGTAAACAGTACCTTTTCGACGTACAGCACGCCAAACACAACTACCTGCAGAGGTAC
>DASYBJ010000684.1:0-25269 GCA_036500845.1 Acidobacteriaceae bacterium | reverse complement strand
CCCGTGCCAGTGCAATTGTTCAGGCCGGTCGGTGTCATTGCGTATGTCGACCGTGACCTCTTGCCCTTCGTTGAAGTGCAGCAACGGGCCAGGGAACTGACCGTTGTAGGTCGTGACGGAGACGATGCGGTCCTTAGCCAGCTCGATTGGCTTGACGGCAATTCTCAGCAGATAGTTCGCGGGCTCTTCCGTTAGAGAGGCCATCGGACTTGAAGAGATGGCCGGTTGAGCAGAGACGCAACCCGCATCAAGCAGCCGGCTCCCGGCAATCGCTCCGGCAGCTCTGAGAAAATTCCGGCGCGAAAAATCAGAATAAGACACGAGCGCTCCCGGCAAAAATCTTCGCAGCAGCCACCACTGCTCGGATGAAGTATACGCCGGGAGACAGCCAGCAACGGTGTGGTTGCTGGGAAGGGAAACCAACACGAGCAGCAGTTCAATGTCCCCCGCGGAGGCCGAGACTGAGAAGCAACGGGAGCTGGACGCGTTCTGCGTAGAGGCAGGTTCATAGGAAGCGATCCTTCTAGAATGAACCTGTGATCCGCCCACGATACCTGGTTCCTGCGATTCTAACGGCCGGGCTCTTCCTCGTCTGGCTCCTATGGCTCGTTTGGCCTGAGCGAACGAAAAGTTACGTTCCCAGTGGCCCTCCGGGCAGCGCAATTCCCTCATCGTCACCGGCCTCAAAGGCCACCGCTCTCCGGCCCACGACGATCAATGCGCATAACCTCCTTCTGCGCAAAGGCCCGACTTTTCGGATTTATATCAGGTGGGTTCGGGGCGAAATGCAACGCACCCGGAGTAACCAGAATCCCTCGCTCGACGATCCGGAGTCCTTCGTCTTCCTGATCCAGAAGGGGGTAATCCACGCCAATCTCGGCGACATCGGAAACTATCTCAATAGCGACGTTCCCGCGAAATTCCCGCTTAAGAACATAAAGGTCATCGGCACCGGGGACCAGGTCAAGCTTAGCGGCACTGTACACAAACTTCTAATGCCTCTGCCTGTAGAACTACTCAGCACGGTATCCGCTACGCCTGACGGCCGCATCCACCTGCACCTCACGAAGATCAACGTTCTCAAAATCCCAGTTAAGGGCCTGCTCGGAGGCATGCACGTGGAGATAGACGACATTATGGGCAAAACCCCCGTCCCAGGTGTCCAAGTCACCGGCAACGACCTCTTTTTCGATACGACCAAGCTACTTCCACCGCCACATATTCGCGGCGCACTGACAAGCGTCAGCGTGGTACCCCCCGACCTCATCCTGATCTACGGCAATGCCCGTAATGACGAAGAGCAGCTTGCGCAATGGCACAATTTTCTACGGCTCAACGGCGGCACTCTCGATTTTGGCAAGCTCACCATGCATGACGTTGATTTCACACTGATCGACGCTTCTACAGATCCTTGGTTTGATCTCGATCTCGTAAACTACCAAGCCCAACTCGTAAACGGCTACACGCGCATGACTCCGCAGGCCGGCCTGGAAATCTTCATGCCGGATCTCGACGAGATGATTCATAGGAAAACTGCCAAAGGCGTCACCCTCGACTGGCTCAAAGATCGTAGTCGCTCCCTGCCGTCCGACGTTCCAGTCAAATGAAGGAAATCTAGCTTGTAGCGGCTTTTCAATCGCTATAGCTCGCGATTATCTGTTCCTCCCAAAAGCCTACGGCGTCCCGTAAGCCTTCACCGCTTGTTCAATCGCTGGCGCTGCCTTTTGAAGGTCTGCGGGGACCATCGCTGGAGTGCACTCCACGCTGGCATTCAACCCCAGGAACCAAGGCTCTGCAAGAGCCGGAATCTGCGAGGCATCGTTCATATCTACGATGAGGAGTCCGGTTCGCTTGCCACCTTCCGCGATGAAGTAGGCAGCTTCCGGCTTTTGTTGCTCCAGGATCTTCTGGATTGTTTTGAAGCCATCTTTCTTTGCGGCCGCGTTCCCAGCCTCAACCGGAAATGAAACCTTAACGAGAAATCTCATGCAGTTCCCCTCAGCTTTCTGTTCGTGTTGGCAACCTACTCCTAACCTCGAATAGCAGGCAAATGAAATCTGCGATTCGAGTCCATCTGTCGCAAATCAAGAACAAGCTTGCCGCCGGGCTGAGCAGAGTTGCATCTGTCCAGCCGCCGACAGTGGGCTTTGCATGAACTGATTCACTGGTGAGCGAATGAGTGAAATGGCGATGCAGTCTGATCGAGCCCGGACTTCCTCTGAGTACGAACAGGTTTTTACTTGTGGTGCAGCAGGTTCTGCGTGATCTTGTAATGGTTGGGGTAGCCGATGATCGCGATCGGAATGACTGCGCCTGCATTCTCTCGCTTGAAGAAGGGAATCAGCGGTTTTAGGAGCAGCGATTTGATACCCGTCGTGATGTGGGAAATGTCGGACTCCATTCGCAGCTCGCCGAGCAGGTGCACGCTCTTATCGCGGAGGTTGTAATCGCCGCTCAGGTCGGCCGTCGCACCTGGGACTTGAAATGATAGGCGTGGAGTGTGGACGATACCGCCGCGTATCTTCGCCTTCCCCTTGAGAGATGAGAGAACGAATGGAGGCGGGTCTGAAACCTGATCGCCGGGGACTCGATCGCTTTTGGAGGACTTGCTCCCTTGGGCGCGCTTGCTGAAGTCGGAGAGCTTTTGCTCCATTGGCTGGTCCGTGAGCCGCTCGGCAGGTATTTCGAAGCTGGCGTCCATTTGAAGGCGCTGTAGGAACCTCGCTCCATCGGCTGAAGGTCCGAGGCGCGCATGGCTATGGAGCGAGGCCACTCCTACGACAGGAACCTCGTCGTGAAAAAAGGGACGTAAAAGGTCCTGCGGACGGCCTCGAGTCACGATTAGGTCCAGGTTTGTCACTTTCGGTCTGCCCATGATTTCGCCCTGGGCGTAGATAGTGCTGGCTCCGACCCGGATATCGATGCGGTGAAGCACCAAGTTAGAGTTGAGACCGTTTACAGTGCACTGGACCGATCCCAAGATCGCTGTAGGCTTGCCATTGCCTACGGAGAAGTCAGGAGTATCCGCTGTAGCGTAACCTTCGATTGCTGACAGGGCGCCTTGGAAGTGACCGACCGCTGAAAGCACGCCGCTAATACCGCCGAAGTCGTGTAGGTTTACAGGCGAAAACGTGAAATCTCCCGATAACGGGGTGGCGCCGAGATTTTTGGGAATGAGCGGACCGAAGGTGCCGCTGGCGCGAAGATGGCCTTCCGGTTCGGCGTTCTGCATATCTACGGAGTAGGTGATCGTGTGGCCCTTCTGTAGATTGCGAATGATGAGTTGCCGGATAGGGTAGGAGTAGCGGGAACCGTTGGTACGCATGAGGTCGAGGATGGAATCGTGAATACGAAGCTCCTCGACAACGTTGGTCGGTCCGGTAAAATCCGCGCTGCTGCCGGGTGGAAAGTCCTCGCGATTCGCACGGCTTCCTACAGGCGGTATCACGACATGTAGCCCCTTGACATCTACGAGGCTCACACGTTTTCGAAAGAGTAGCAGGTCGATCCAAGAGCCTTGGACCAGTAAGCTGCGGACGGAGCCAAGCGGCGGCAGGTCGGGCGCAGAGTTACGACGCAGTGTGATTTCTGTAGCGACGAACCCGGGGCTGGGGAAGTAAGTTCGGTGATAATGTTCGATCTTAATGTGGCTGGCGAAAACCTTCTCGAGGAGCGGCTCAACGTTACGGTACCGAAACGGCCAATACCGATCGACGCAGTAGCCCCCTGCTGCGCTCAGAACGACAAACATCACAGCCAGACAGAGAGTCCAAACCATTCTCCTGCGCCGCAGTCTGGGCGATACTGGCGCGCTGGATATGGCTGGAGGGTTTGTCATCGGAGGCTCCGCCTGCGCTCAAATAAGACTCCTAATAGGCATTCACGGTTGCCGCGCTCAACCTAGCTCGGTCTACCCAACCGGTCCTTACAGGATCCGGCGAAATGCCAGGAATAACGGCTCGCGGGAACAGAGGGTGTTGTCTAGACTTACGAGGAGCTTACGAATACCGAGACTGTGGATGGATTGCGAGCGGCATAGATCGTCTGCCATCCATGAGGAATATACTCGGTCGATCCGTCTAACTCAGCTTGCGCTGAGAGACTGGTACTCTCCGGCTTTTCCGCTGGACATTTTGGGGATATGGTCGTTCGCAGCGCGGAGAGACCCTGCAGCATGTCTTTTATGACTGTGCTTCCTGGAAGGACGAAGAATAGCCTGCACTCGCCGTTCCGCTCCGCTCGGATCTCGGACGTAGTCCGGGTCGAACATGGCAATCACGCTTGCGGCGCGAATCCTGTAGCGCCTTGCCCACTGACTTTCAATGAGAGTGCGTTGAACAGTTTTCCAGTACTCATTTTCATCAATACGCTCGCCGGTTTGCGACAAGTTGCGGGCGGTGATCTCACGATTGATTGTGCTAAGAAATTGATCGAACTCACCAAGATTCACACCCATCTGGTACACGAGTTGGCTCAACGCCAATTGCTGAGATCCGGTTAGCTGGTCGAAATCATGGCAATAGGCTCTCGCGTTGTATACGGCTTGCATCGCAGAGATTCGCAGTAGCGCGTTGGCCTCGTCCTCAGTCAACTCCGGCTGCAATGTGTGCGTCCTGATCTTTCTACGAAAGTCCTTCTTGCCCCATGTTTTCAGGTCATGATCGAACTGGTCGAGGATGCGTTGTAACCGGTCTAAATCAAGTCCCGCGGCCTGCCAAAGCTGAGCGGAGGAAGGCTCCAGGAAGTTGTGGGGATTGAGAGGGTCGCTTTGCAAGTGCTCGGCCGCCATCACATCAAGACTGAATCCCGCACCAATCAGCGGCCGACTTGTCTTCGGGTCTGGATATGCCGCCAGCACCCAGCCTTCATGTCTGCGATCCCGAAGAATATTCATCAAGCTCTCCATACTGAACTTGACGTCGGAATCCGTGAGATCAAACAGTACCGGATACGCAATTAGCCGCCTGGATGGGTCGCTGTCCACGGCTGATGCGGTCTTGGGAGTAAGTCGGGCGGCCGGCGAATCGAAGGATTGCACTTGAGGCGCTTGGGCAGGAGTCGCAGACTGCAAAATCTGTGCTGTCGCGCCCCGCTCTACAACCATGGCGAATAGAAGTGATCCAGCTAGGAAGCATTGCCTCGTGACAATCATATCTCCCGGCACCACCACGCATGCATTTCTTACCCGCCATACACAATCCTTGCTAGCTGCCGAATTGTGAAGGGGAATTATCAATAGAGTAGCGCGTACCGCACCACCGGTGTGGGAAATTTTGGAGGATCGTCCAGGCGCACACGCAGGCGCTACGGGAGGAACGAAAAGCTCATCTCGCGTTCGCCGCAGCGTGCACCATGGATGAAAACTGCTCGTTCGAGGCAGGCTTTATTCTTTGGAGGTACAAGAAACCTCCATCTTCGGCGATAGCTTAGATTTCAACTTTGCGGCTTAAGGAAGAGAGAGCATGCGCCGCCTCCGGGGGAGGCGGCGTCCGCCCTTTCGCTGACTACTTGCGTAAGACATTTCCCAGCCAGACGCGTTCATCGATGTGGTCCGTCCCGCGAACCTGAAGTCGGACCGGAGACCCGTCCGCCGGGAAAAAACCGGCGCACAACGACTTAGATCGATCTGGAACCAAAAAGCGTCAGGAAATTTCGAAAATTCTGGTTGTCTATTCTGTTGACCAGGATGGTTCTTCAAGTGGCGCACGCGGTCGCATCCTCACATGCTTGGGCCAGTTTCCAATTGCTAACACCCGATAGCTCTCATCACAACGAGCGCCAGGGAGTCGCGTTACATCCCGAATGGCTGATATCTGTGGGAGGACCTGTGCGTGATCAACCGGTTTTCCCGTGTGTTCTCGCGTACTCCAGACATTCGCGCAGGCCCTCTTCATAGGGAGTCTTGTGGATTGGGCCGATGAGTTCGCTTAAAGCATCATCCTTCAGCAAGACGGGGGTGGTCTGCAAATAGTGCATCTCGACGAGCTCGCGCAGAAGAGGATCGAACAGGCCAAGGAGCCGGAGGCTTAGTTTGCCTGCGACCCGAAGCTTCGGCGGTCGCCCCGCCATAGCGAAAACCCGATCGACGATCTCGCGCTGGGTTATGGCTCCGGCTCCCGCAAGATTCCACCAGGTCCCATAAGCTTCGGCTTTCTGTGCCAGGGCAAGCACGACCGGACCGACATCCGGAACATAGATGAACTCGTGAGGAGTATCGATCGGGCCGATCATGTTAGCGGTGCCGCCATGTGCAGCGGTTTGAAAGAGGGATGCGAGGAAACTAGCCTCTACTCCTGGTCCATAGAAATCTGGCAGGCGAAGTATCGTAGCCTGCAGCTTGCCCTCCTTATCTGCTTTAAGCAGAATGTCTTCCTGCGCTTTGCGCATGCGTCCCTTGAAGGTATGTGGATTCCGCGGGTGCGACTCGGTCACAGGCTTTGTGACCGGCAACCCATAGGGATATACGGTCCCGATAAGGACGATCCGCTTCACCCCCTCCGCGGTTGCCGCCTCGACGGTTCGGCGCATCAGTTCTGGGTGCAACTGGAACTGATGATACGGAACGCCGATCAGGTAAATGAGCGTGTCAACTCCATGCAGTGCGCTACGCACTGACGCAGGTTCGTCTGGATTCCAGGTCGATACCTCGATCTTCGGATTGGCAGCGTAAGCAGTCTGCAACCTCTTTTGGTCCCGGCCAACTACGCGGTACGACTGTCCTGTGGCGTCCAGGGCGCGAGAAATGCTATGACCAATCGCTCCGGCTGCGCCGAAGAGCGCGATCTTGTCTATCGAGGAGCTTTCCATTTCCTTCTCCGCTGAGCTGAACGGACGCTTCGCCGGGAATGAGGCGAAATTCTCAATCCAACGCATCTGCTCATTCGTATACGGCACGGGCAGACCGCGTGCGGCTGCGATACGCCCAAGCGCCTTTGAGGACGGCCATCCTTCTGCGCACAGAATACATGCCAAGAGCAGCGAGGAACGGCCGATTGAGGCTCGAGAATGCACCGCGAGAGCCTTTCCCAACTGCAGTTCTGCTCTTAGCTCATCCACGAAGGTCCTCATCTCCTCGCAGGAGGCAGGCACGTGGCCATCGGGGATGCTGAAGGAACGGTAGAGAATTCCGGCCTGCTCACACGCAGGACCCTCTCCGGAGAGGCTTAGCTCGGTAACTTCTTTCGGTGTGAGCATGGAAACGAGAATGTCAACGCCCGCCTGCCGCAACCCGCGCATTTCCTCTTGGAGGGACGCGCCCCCACTTGGTTTGCGGCCAATGGCCACGCGGAATGTGTCGTCGGTCTCGATCCACAGAATCTGCACGATCAGATGGTAGTGTCTTGGAATAAGCCTTGGGAATTGGATGCGGGCATGTGTGAAAGTCGTCAACCCTTGCGGGAGAACCCGGTTCACCCATCACATCATTTGGGTCTGACGAGAGAAGAGGCGAAACCCTTCACCCATTGTTCCTGTTCCGGAGTGTCGGGCACCGGAAGACCACGCGCTGCCGAAATTCGTTGGAAGGCTTGCCGCCAGGACCAACCCTCTGCGCACAGGATACAGGCCAGGAGGAGCGACGATCTTCCGATCGAGGCTCGACAGTGCGCAGCAATGCTTTTGCCGGAGTGTAACTCACTTCTTAATTCATCCACGAAAGCGCCGAAGTATTTGTGGGAAGTGGGCACCTGCCGATCTTCGATTGCAAAGGAGTGGTAGACAATTCCAGCCTGCTCACACTCTGCGGCTTCGTCCGATAGACCCAGTTCGGCAGCCTCTTCCGGCGGCAGCATGGATACGAGAACATCGACTCCCGCATGCCTCAGTTTCCGCATCTCGCCCGCGAGCCAATCGCCTCCCCGCGGTCGCAAGACAATCGCAAGACGAACGTCGTCCCCGGTTTCGACCCAGAGTGGTTTCACGAACAAATCCTAAAGGTTTGTTGCTCGCGCGAGTAGTCCCTCAAGTGGGCAATGTTCGTTCCAACTGCATCCTCCTACCGGTGTGGTCAGTGGAGAGAGTCTTGAGGTAGCCTCTTCGAGCGAGCACCCCTTCCCGATTCCGGACGCACCTGCAGATCAACAGATGCGAGAAATGTATTCGGGCGGGATTCAGTTGAATGTCGAAGAGGAGCGTCAATGGCAAAGATAGTCGTTTGGGAGCTAATCCTCTGTGGTGCTGCGCTCACCTCATGCGCTCTCGCCGTGAACGCGCAGTCTGCTTCGTATGACCACCCCTTTCGCCCACAGGTGCACTTCTCGCCTCGTGAACATTGGACAAATGACCCGAACGGGCTCGTCTATTACCGTGGGGAATATCACCTTTTCTTCCAGTACAACCCTTTTGGAGATCAGTGGGGCCACATGAGTTGGGGGCACGCGGTAAGCGCGGATTTGCTCCACTGGCATGAGCTTCCCGTAGCCATCCCGGAACAAAATGGGGTCATGATTTTCACCGGCAGTGTGGTGATTGATCGCACGAATACCAGCGGATTTTGTGCTCCTGGGAGCGAATGCCTGGTGGCGATCTACACGACACACAGCAAAACAACCAAAGGTGTGCTTCAAACTCAAAGCATTGCGTATAGCCGGGACAATGGCCGCAACTGGACCAAATATGTAAAAAACCCGGTATTGGATCTGCATCTTGCTGACTTTCGCGACCCAAGCGTCTCGTGGGATGAAGCCGAGCACCATTGGCTGATGGCCGTTTCTCTGCCCAAGGAGCATAAGGTCCGCTTCTACTCATCGCCTAACCTGAAGGACTGGACACATCTCAGCGATTTCGGCCCGGCTGGCGATACAGCCGGCGATTGGGAATGTCCGGATCTGCTTCATATTCCTTCTTCGAAAGGCAAGGACAGTATCTGGGCCTTGAAGATCGGGCTGAATCCCGGGGCTCCCCAAGGCGGCTCCGGCGAGCAATACTTCCTAGGTAGTTTCGATGGCAAGAGCTTTACCGTTTCGGGTGAGCGAGGCTCCCACGGCTGGACGAATTACGGCAAAGATGACTACTGCGCGATCAGTTTCAACGGCTTGCCCAAGGGCCAGAAACCGGTCCTTATAGGCTGGATGAGCAATTGGCAATATGCGGCAAAACTGCCGACCTCTCCTTGGCGGGGCCAGATGAGCCTGCCTCGGCAAGTCTCCTTCATGAGGAACGGAGCGGGTTTGGCCCTGAAGCAGGAACCAGTCACCGCAGCTCTCCGCAAAGTTGGTCCGGACTCCCCCGGGACTCTGCTGGTCGAGAGGAGCGTTCCGATTAGCCCGCCCTATGAATTGCAACTCCAGTTTGGACACTCGTCCGAAGCGGTCTTCGGCATCCGAATCTATTCGGACGATCGGCATTGGACTGAGGTTGGTTTCGATACGAACAGACGGGTCTTCTACATTGATCGGACGAAGTCGGGGCTGAAAGTGGCCGCAGAGTTCCCTGCGCGGACATCCGCTCCGCTGGATAGGGAGCGGCCGTACGATCTGAGACTTATAGTGGATCGATCGTCGGTAGAGGCATACGCGCAAGACGGCACGATCGCGATGACTGATCTGATTTATCCCACCTCCACGAACAACAATATTCGGCTCTTTCCAAGCGGTCCGCGAACTGTGAAATTTTCCGGGCGTATCTGGCGACTGAAGTCGATCTGGGCACAAGATCTTTCAGGCAAGTGATAGCCAATCGAGAACGAGGAAGCCGGTTGCCGGAACGATTTGGATGCATCGAGTATAGGCGCGGCAAGCGAAGCGACAGCAAAGCCTCGCAATCCATTTTCCCACCCCTGGCTTCGACTCGATCGCGAGCGCGTGCGGGCTCTGGGATCGCCACTTCACGAAGCACGGTAGTGCTGTTGCCTGGATTTGCGCCGGACATGGTTTTCATACAATGCCATTTCTATCTAAGCTACTGCGCGATTTCACCATTCTCATCCCACAGATCGCGCCATGATTGGTTGGCCTTCCACAAAAAGACCTGACCCTTGATCAGGCGGCAATTCCTGTCCGCAGTGCGGATGGCGGCCATCTCTTCTTCGGAAAGATCGGGCTCGAGCACGGCCTGCAGATTGCAGAGCAGATTCCGCTGCTTGATTGAGAAGGGAATCACCACCTGTCCACGCTGTAGCCCCCATTTGAGGCAGACCTGGGCTGGGTGGAGATTTCGGCGCTCGGCGATCTCAACAATAAGCGGATCCGACAACGGCGAAGTGTCCTCGGGCGTGCGGTCGCGCTCCGGACGGCCAGGAGATCCGAGAGGCGAATAGCCGACGGGAACGATCTCGTTCGACCGAAGAAAATCGAAGAGGGCCGGCTGTTGAAAATGAGGATGGAGCTCCATTTCGTTCAATGCGGGCCGAATTCTGGCATCCGTCAAGAGAAGCGTGAGCTTGGGAAGCGTCATATTTGAAGTGCCGATATGACGGACCAAGCCGCGATCGACGAGGGATTCCATGGCCCGCCACGTCGCTATGAAATTCGCATGGATGTAAGGGCGCGCATGATTGCTGCGCGATTCTACATCGCAGCCGGGATCGTGATGATTGGGGAACGGCCAATGGACCAGATAGGCGTCGAGATACTCAACACGTAAATCGCGTGTCGATTGTATACACGAGCGCTCCACCTCAGCCGGTGCGTGGCAATCGTTCCAGACTTTGGATGTAATCCAGAGCTGCTCTCGGGCTATGCCGGAATCGATGATGCGTGCGATCGACTCGCCGATCTCCCGTTCATTGCGGTACACCGACGCGCAATCGAAGTGACGATAGCCAATTTCAGCGGCCTGAACAACCGCAGTGGCAATTTCTCCTGCGCTGACAGCGTCGGAACCGAATGTTCCCATGCCGATCGAGGGAATGCGAGCACCGGTGGAGAGAGTATGGGACGGAATGTTCAATTCGATTTGCATGCAAAGGTCGTCCCTATTCCCGTGTCGTGAGCGACTGCGGTCAAATTGCTCCTGTCACTTTGAAGACCACGGCGTATTTCGCTGGTGCTTCCGGTGGAAGCTGAATGGTGAGGCCATCCCGGTTGTGTTGCCAGGTCAGCTTTCGCGGATCGCCCAACAGCTCCACATTTTCAATCTTGCCTACGCGCAACCCTGTATCTTGCGCGAGCGATTGGATGCGTACTTGGTAATCCGGCCAACCCATCACAAAAGCATAGAGAGTGCTGCCCTTGGTGGTGAACCGGATATCGGCCGCCGTTAGATCGCGCCTTGCCTTCTCGTTGAAGCTTGCAGAATCAGCAACGGCCGGCGGCCCCTCACCCGCAGTCTTCCACGGCCGGGTTGCGAAGATTGCATCTCCATTGGTCGCCATCCACTCCGTGATGCGGTCGAGAATCTCGCGCTCCTCGAGATCGAGCTCTCCGCTCGCCGGGAGAGGAAAATTCAGGAGCAAGTTTCCATTACGCGAGACGATGTCAACCAGCAGGTCGATCACGCGTTTCGGCGTTTTATAGTTCTCGCCAAGCTTGTAATGCCAGTCCCCGATGCATGTGTCGGTTTGCCACGGCCGGGCCGAGATATCGCTCAAGACGCCGCGCTCGCGGTCTAGCACGCAGGTTCCCCTAACCGCATCCTCGTCCCTCTTCGAGAAATACACGGCTTCCACTTTCCCTCCGTTACGTTTGGCGCTGAGGTTGTAAAGATGGGCGACCGCTTTGTAGCCGTAGTCCGTGAAAGGGAGGGCTCCATCCGTGTAGAGCAGATCGAGTTCATAGTGGTCGAGCAGGTCCTTCATACGCCGGAGCCACTGCTGCTTCCAAGCGAGCGGAATCCCGGACTCATTCCAGTCAAGCTTGGTCCAGACCTGGTCGGAGTCGATATAGAAATCCTTAAGTGCCGGGTTGGCTCCGTCGTAGGGAACACCCGCCAGCGGACCTTCGCCATCGCTGCCGTGGCTGACGGAATACCATTTGTACGAAATCCATAGATGCTCGCTCACCCCGAACCTCAGGCCCTCATTGCGGGCCGCTTCGCGCCACATCCCGACGATATCCTTATGCGGACCCATCTGCGCCGCATTCCAGGAGTGATAACGAGAGTTCCACATATCAAAATTGTCGTGGTGGACGCCCATGCTCATGAAGTATTTGGCGCCGGCTTTCCTATAGCGTTGCATCAGAGCAGCTGGGTCAAACTTCTCCGCTTTCCAAGCAGGGATGGTGTCTTTAAATCCGAATTTTGAAGGGTGTCCAAAACGCTGAACGTGGTAGTTGTACTGCTCAGAGCCCTGGAGGTACATATTGCGCGCATACCAGTCGCCCGCCTCCACAGCAGACTGTGGCCCCCAGTGCGCCCAGATCCCGAATTTGGCATCGCGGAACCACTCCGGCACTTGGTAGCTCTCTAGAGAGCCGCGCGTACCTTGGAATGGGCCTTCTGCAATCGAAATGTCCTCGGAATCCTGCGGTTTCGTTTGAGCAGCAAAGGCGGGAAAAGCCTTGCCAAGAAGACCTGAACCGCCAGCGGCTGCGAGTCCCATGAGACTTCGACGCGTCAATTGCATGCCTCTCCCCCAATGCGATGAATGAGTGCCATGGATTGCGGTGATGGGTTTACCGCTACCTGAACCGGTGAAGGGCTGAATATATCGACCGTGCGAAAGTGTGTCAAAAATCGAATTCGCGACGCCTTAGGACCAGGTTCGCCGCGACCACCAAGCCTATTGGCTGAGTTCCACGCTCGCCTCGTACCAACGACGCGTCCCCTCCTTCAGCAAGATGGTATGATTCAACGATTCAATAGATAACCACTCGGTAAAATAGATATGATTCCCGATCACCTCAGCACCACCTTTGCCGCTCTCGCCGACCCTACACGGCGTGCGATTCTTGCCCGGCTGGCCTCTGGAGAAGCCTCCGTCACGGAGCTCGCCCAGCCCTTCGATATGACGATGCCCGCCATTTCCAAACATCTCAAAGTGCTCGAGCGAGCTGGACTGATCGGACGTAGCCGGGAAGCGCAATGGAGGCCTTGCAAACTCGAACCGGCCCCGCTCAAGGACGTAGCGGAGTGGCTGGAAAACTATCGGCGGTTTTGGGCGGATAGCTTCACTCGGCTGGACGACTACCTGCGCGCAATCAAGAAGAGCAAAGCGAAAGCTCCGGAGTCAAGAACTTTGCAGTCCAAGCACAAAGAGCCGAAGCTAAGAGATTCGACCCGGAGGCCGAAAAGGCATAGCAGGAGGCAGCAGAAAAATTAGTCGCGGCTCAATTCGGAGTCCGCAGGGTGTCTCGTATTGGGAGACCACGTGTCAGGAAAATGTAAAAAAGATTGCTTGGGGAGCATTTTCTCGTTACATTGATGTGAAGCGCACAAGAGAACACAAACGTGTGCTTTCAAACAACAGATTGGTTTGCTAGCGCAGGAGTTTTTTTCTGCGCCACCCAAGTTCTCAACACTCTCAATACCTACGGAAACGCAAGGCTGCTGTTGCGGGAGAGATCGGATTTTCTTCGACGCCGAAGGAGCAACCGCCCCGGAAACTCTCAGGCAAAAGGACCGCAACAGGGAATATTGACTTCTGGAGAGAGACACCCTAGAGGTGTCCGCCGACGGGATAATTCTCTCAGGCAAAGAGACAGAAGGGGCGCACGATGAGACGCAAAAACGATCTCAAAGGAGTGTGCGCCGTGGCAGAATCTGTAGGCAATTCCGATCCATTCGAGTTTCAGCGTCTCCTGGCGAAACTCGATCTCCTGCGATACCTAGAAGAAGGATGTATGGGTGCGGAAGCCAGCAGCTCGCACCTTCGCAAGCGGCCGCGGGTTCACGTCATGCGCAAAAAAAGTGGAAGCCAAGTTGGCTTCGCCTTTTCATGCTCACACTGACCGAATGGACCTATTACGCTCACGGACAAATAGCGACGGTTTTGGAGGCGAAATGGAGCGACTTTCTTCGACCCAGGTTGCTGGAGAGAGCAGTTTGCAATTGCTTACGGCACAAATGGAAAACGTCCAGGACCTCGAGTTCCTTCATGAAATAGGCAGTCGCATCGCGGCTCTTGATCCACTTCAATCCGTGCTCCAACGTATCTTGGACTTCATCTCGGACGTGGTTCGGTGCGACTCGTGCTTCGTCTACATCCTTCGCGACGAGCGCTTGGTCTTGAGTGCGTCGAAAAACCCGCATTCTGACTTGCTCAATCGTTTGGGGCTAGCGATGGGGCAGGGCATCACTGGCTGGGTCGCAGAACACCGCAAAACCGTCGCGATCACCCGGAATGCTGCGACCGATCCTCGCTTTCTCAGGTTCAACAATCTGCCGGAGGATTCGTATCAAGCTTTCTTATCCGTTCCCATCGTTTCCAGGGGCAGAGCGATCGGCGTCATCAATCTGCAACATTGTCAGGCCCATCAGCACACCGAGCGTGAGATTCGTCTGATAACGACCATCGGCTTTTTTGTAGGCGCGGAGATCGAGTTAGCCCGCACCGAGGCAGAGAAAGCGGAGATGCAGCGTCATCTCGATAACCGTAAGTTGATGGAACGGGCTAAGGGCATTCTTCAACGCACGATGCGCATTGATGAAGAGAACGCTTATCTTACGCTGCAGAGATTGAGCCGCCAGAAGCGCAAGCCGATCCGAGCGATCGCCGAGGCTATCATCTTGAACGACGAGCTGCGCCGCAAAACTTCGTAGCGGGCCTTTGCAAGGTGAAGGGCCGTGGACCGATTTTCTGCCGCCTCTTCCTCGCGGTCGGTTTTCTCCTACGAGACCGGCGGCCTGGGCAAAGCCTTCGTCTGCCGAGAGGCCGTACAGGCCGGGAACCGGAAGATTGAGCAGACGGAGATAGACTCCGAGCTGAGCCCGGTGGTGCACAAGATGGTTAAGAAACATGCTGCGGTGACTCGCTTCAGGCGCTGAACCGCTCTGCGGCGCGAGCTTTGGCTTTCGCCGCTTCTTCTTCCCGGTTCCGTGGTGGCGCAGCAGTTTCGAGAGAACGCAAGAAACGTGTCGAGACATCAGCGACCTCATCGATTGCTGCCAAAAAGGCCTGTTCGTTTGCCTTCGAGGGTTTGTTGAAGCCGCTAATCTTCCTTACGAACTGGAGCGACGCGGCTCGAATTTCCTCGTCAGTGACCGGAGGATCGAAGTTAAACAAATTCTTTATATTTCTGCACATTTGGGATTATCCTCGCAGTCGACGGAAATAGAAGAACGCGCAGGAATCGAGACTCATCTCCCCGGCGTGTGCCGCATGTCAGAATCTAACGTTAGCTCACCCGGACACCCCTATCGTAAACATTGCGATTCCAGCATTGCACCCCGAAAACGCCTCCGGCCCGTCAATATAGAGATCGGACGTTCATATAACTGGAAGAGCGTTTTCCTTGTTGCTTGCTTGGCGGCAGTTTGGATCGTTGCAGATGCGGCGTCCACTTGGATGCTGGGGCCATTCACCCGGCCTGAGACGGGGAATCCAGTCATCTGTCCCAATCCCAAGTCTGTCTTTCAGGACCCTTTCCGCAATGCGCCCGTGCATTGGGAGTCTCTTCATACATTTAATCCCGCGGCAGTCGTTCGCGACGGTCGTGTGTATGTTTTGTATCGGGCCGAAGATGATACTGGCGGAATGTATATAGGTGGCCACACTTCAAGGTTGGGCCTGGCCATCAGTGATGACGGCGTACACTTTGAACGCAGACCTGAGCCCGTCTTCTTTCCCGACAAAGATTCGCAGGCAGAGCGCGAGTGGCCCGGGGGAGTAGAAGACCCGCGTATCGTTGAGAGCGACAATGGAACCTATGTGCTCACGTACACGCAGTACAACCGCAAAACCTATGACGTGGGCATTGCGACCTCGAAGGATCTAATCCACTGGAGCAAGTTCGGACCCGCGTTTCAGAGCGCTTTCGGCGGCAAGTACGCAGAGTTGCGTTATAAATCCGCCGGGATCGTCACTGCACTCAAAGGCGGCCGACTGATTGCGGCGAAAATCGACGACAAGTATTGGATGTATTGGGGTGAGGGCGAAGTGCACCTCGCTACATCCTTGGACCTGATGCATTGGTCTCCAGTTGAGGATTCGCACGGAAAGCCGATCGTGCTTCTGGACAAACGTTCCGGACATTTCGATAGTGGACTTCCTGAGGTGGGACCTCCCCCCGTTCTGACCAACTACGGCATCGTGCTTCTCTACAACGGAAAGAACGCCGTCGATCACGGTGACAAGACGCTTCCGCCGGGCACCTACTCGGTCGGACAGGCACTGTTCAGCGGAAAAGATCCTGCAGAGTTGATCTCTCGAACTGAGAGACCGTTCTTCAAGCCGGAAATGCCTTTCGAGAAGACCGGGCAGTACACGGCAGGAACGACCTTCGCTGAAGGCTTGGTGTATTACAACAGCAGATGGCTGCTCTATTACGGCTGCGCTGATTCTTTTGTAGGTGTCGCTTCTACGCCCGCGGTTGTGAATGCGGAGAACGAATGAGTTTTGCGGCAGCGCCGGGTGTCTAGCTGGTTAGGTAAATTCTCGGCCGGCTAATTAATTAGCCGGCGATGATCCCGCTGACGTTCAATGCCGCGCTTGTGTTCCCGTCCGAAGCAAATCACCTGCGCGGTCTTTCGGATGACGTGAAATGCCCGATCTGAGCTAACCAGCCGGCATAGTGGCCGTTAGGAACTTTCGAGAATTTCATTGGCGCTTCCTTCGGCTCAGGAGAGCATCGGCGGAGTAGGCATCGTGCTCGTGGAATGCCAACAGCGTGGCGTAAATTGCGGCATAGATCAGCTGCAGTCCTGCGGTCTCCCAATCCTGTCTCAGAGTAGTGCCGAATGTCAGGACGAGGATGATAAGAGCGCCTCCAATGAGAGATGCGCGGGTTCGAAGGCCGATCAAGAGCAAGAAACCCAGTAAGGCTTCGACCCATGGCAAGGTCAGGCCGAAGCTTCGCACGAGACCGGCCGGCAGCTGTGTGCGCGCAAACATCGTTACGAGCGCGTTCGCAAAAACAGCAGGTCCCTGCGCGATGCGACTGACACCGTGGAAGAAAATGTTGAGCCCCAGCGTAGCCCGCAACAGGCCATAGGCAAGAGCAGGGTTTCTCTCGTGCCGCGGTACCATTGGCTGTATGCGCATTTCTCCCTCTGCTTTCCATAGATGAGCGAGGCTGCCCTCGGGATCCCGTGAGATCGTTAGAGCTCGCGCAGAGCGAATGCAATGGGACGCCGGGCGGCCCGAATGGCAGGTGGGAGACCGCCCAGGATCCCCATAAGCAGCGCGAAAATAACGCCGCCGATGAGGAGTCCCGGCGTGATGCGGAAGGCGAAGGCCAGATGAGAGAACGTCTGCCAATTCATTGCGCCGGTGGTGAGGCCATTCAACGGAAGAACAGCAAGGCATCCGAGGACGCCACCGATGAAAGAGACAAACAGCGCTTCGACCAAAAATGAGAAAACGACCGATGGGCCTCCAAATCCCAGCGCTCGCATAGTGGCGATTTCACGGGAGCGTTCGGAAACTGCGGAATACATCGTGTTGAGGGCACCAAAAATCGCGCCGATGGCCATAACGCCTGCTACGAGGCCGCCGAGCACAGTAATGAGCGTCGTCATGGTTCGTGACTGTTTGGCATAGTAGTCGACTTCGCGGCTTACCTGAACATTCAAACGGGGATCGGATGTGACGGAATCCTTAAACTTTTGAAATGCTTCAGGAGAAGTTAGGTGCACGGTGATCGACTGAAAGACATTGCTAGGACGCTTGTAGACGTCGTCGAGCACGCGCGCATCGCTCCACACCTCGGAATCGAAGGCGCTCCCGCCCGCATCGAAAATGCCCACTACCCTCCAGTTACCGCCTCCAAATCGAACGGTGTTGTTGAGAGTCAATCCGCTGTAGGTACTCGAAGCATTGCGGCCCACGATTAACTCCGAAAGCCCGGGCTGGAACATTCGTCCCTCAATGATCTTCACGTTCTTGCGGATGGTGAGGACATTCGCAGAGACTCCGCGAACTTGTCCATTTGCGTCAGTGCCAGTTGAACGAAGTGGGAAAGGGGCGACCGCAACCACTTCTGAGGTCACGAGAGGGCCGGTAGAGTCATGCGCCACGCCGGGAGCGTCTTGAATGATTTTTACGGTGTCGAGGTCGACTCCGCTCATCATCTCTGAAGTTGCCCCGGCGCGCATGACGATCGCATTCTCTTCAGAGCCAGAGGACACAAGGGTAGCCCGGAAGCCACGTGCCAGCGACAGCATGGCGACAAAGACGCCGACGGTTCCTGCGATTCCGGCAACCGCAACGATTGACGAAGTCCAGCGGGCCCTCACACTCCGAAAATTGTAGACAACCGGAATAGCCATGTCAGACCCTCCGCAATGCATCGACGACACGCATGCGCATGGCACCAATGCCAGGAAGCAGCCCGCTGGCAGCGCCGATGATCAGCGCAAATCCGAGGCCCACAGCCAGGATGGTGTAGGAAAGAAGCAGGGCCGGGAGCAAACCATTCAGCGCTGTAGCGATCAAGGGCACCGCAAAAATAGCCAGCGCCAGACCGATGAGACCTCCAAAAAGAGCGATGAGGAGTGCTTCGGCAAGAACAAAAAAGAGCACCGAACGGTCGGTAAAGCCGATGGCCTTCAGGACAGCGAGTTCGGCAGTGCGTTCGCGGACCGAGATGGCCATCGTATTCCCCGTTACAAGGAGCAGCGTAAAAAACACGACGGCACCGATGGTCAAGATGAGGAATTCGACATTCCCGAATTGTTTGACCCAACTGGCGGCAAATGCGGACTCCGTCTCCGTCTTCGTTTCATAGGGAGAGTTAGCGAACATGTCGTCGATGGTTTTCGCAACACGTGGGGCTTCATCCGGCTGGTCCACCCTGAGGACGTACCAGCCCACATTTCCTTTGAAATTTTGCGGCATGCGCTCTTCGAAATAATCCCACTGGAACCAGAACTGGGTCTCATCGTCCTGGGGACGCTTTCCGTGGTAGATGCCGTCGATGTTGAAATCCCAAGTAGCTGGCCCTCCAAAGAGGGCGTTCTTGATTGGGATATGGTCGCCGGTCTTCCAGCCGAAGCGTTTGGCTAAGCCTGCTCCGACCACTGCGCCCTGACGGTCTTTGAGGAAGTTAGCCCATTGATCATCAGGCACGATGAGTTCAGGGATGACCTGACGTTGGTTCTCGACGTCGATGACGAATTGCGGAAAGAAGTTCTTCTCATCCTGATAGACACCCCCAAACCAATTGTTGTGCGTGATGGACTTGACGCCCGGGATTCGCAGAATCTTATCCCGATAGGAAAGCGGTAACGGCTGAATGATGGAGACACGATTGATGATCACCAGGCGATCTGCACCTGCAACATCTGCGCCCCTGCCAAAAGCGTCCTTCACGACAGCGAGGAATGCGAAGAGGAACAAAGCCACTGCGAAAGACCCGATTGTGAGCAAGAGGCGAACTTTTTTCCTGAAGAGATTCGCGAAGATAAGGCGGCCGAATTTCATGCCACACCTCCTGCTTCGACGCCCTGGCGCTCGCCGGCCTCCACCAGAACCCCTTTCTCGAGATGAAGAGTAAGGTCCGCGCGGCGTGCCACCACGGGATCGTGGGTTACCATCAACACGGTCTTTCCGTACTCCTTCACTAGCCGATGAATGAGCTCCATAATTTCGTCCGCACTTTTGCGATCCAGATCGCCGGTGGGCTCATCGCAGAGCAGGAAAGTAGGATCGGAGACGATTGCCCGGGCAATCGCCACGCGCTGCTCCTGTCCGCCGGAGAGCTGTCGCGGATAGTGATTCATACGCTCCGCGAGGCCAACGACACCGAGCACAGTTTCAATATGCTGGCGCCGCTCGGCCTTTGAAAGCTTGGTGAGGATAAGCGGCAACTCAACGTTTTGAAACGCAGTGAGCACAGGGATCAAGTTATACATCTGGAAGATGAAGCCCACGTGCCGCGCGCGCCAATGCGTTAACTTGCTGCTCGACATGTGGGTGATCTCATCGCCGTCAACTGTAATGCTGCCGGCTGACGGCACGTCGAGACCCCCGAGTAGATTGAGCAGGGTAGTCTTGCCGGAGCCACTAGGGCCCATGAAAGCAACGAAGTCGCCCTTGTCGACATCGAGGTTGAGCCCTTGGAGTACTTGGATCTGTTCACCACCGCGGCGGTAGGTTTTGTTCAAACCGCGAACCTTGATGAGGCTGGAGGAATCGGAGCGACCATCGACTCGAATCATTTGCAACTCCTATTGCCGCACTTCGACTTTGTCGCCGTCGTGCAAATTCTCAGGACCCCGTATGACTAGTGAATCTCCGGGCGACAGGCCCGCCAACACCGCGACATCTGTGCCATGGTCGGTGCCTAAGCTGACGGCGCGGCGTTCTACCTTTCCGTCGTGAACCAATAGTACGTATGAAGAGTTGGAATCGTTCCGTACGGCGCCCTTCGGAATGTAGGCCAGCGCCTGCGTACCCTTTTCCCCACCCTTTGCTTTCTCTTGCTGTTCCTCCAGAAAGGCAACCTTGACACCCATATCGGGCAGAATGAAATCCTCGAGCTTATCGAAGGTGATGCGGACCTTTACCGTGGCCTTCTGACGATCCGCAGTGGGGATGACGGTACGAACCTTGGCATCGAGCGCCCTGTCAGGATAGGCATCGAGAGTAGCTTTCACCTTCTGACCGGGCGTCACGCGAGCTATATAGGATTCGTTGACGTCCACTTCGATCTCATTCGAATTCATGTCAACGATCGTGGCGATGCCGGTACGCGTGAATCCGCCGCCTGCGGAAACAGGCGAGACCATTTCCCCGACTTGCGCGTCTTTGGAGACCACGATGCCATCAAACGGGGCGTGGATGGTGCAATTGTCGACCGCTTGCTGGGCCACGCCGTTGCGGGCTTCGGCAGCCGCAACTTGGCGTTTAGCGAGTGCAATTTTGGCCTTGAGGCTGTCGGCTAACATTGAGGCATTGTCGAGCGCTTGCTGTGTCTGAACACCGGCTTTTTGCAATTCGCGCGCGCGGTAGAGTTCAATTTCCGCATTCTTGAGCTGCACCTCATAATCCGCAATCGCGGCCTGCGAGGAGTCACGGTCGGCGTTGGCGGAGTCAAGAGCGCGTTTTGCGTCTGAATCATCTAGGCTGGCAAGAACCTGGCCTGCATGGACGTGCGTACCTTCGTCGAAGAAGACGCCTGTGACGCGGCCGGTGATCTTTGCGGCAATCGTGGCCCGGCGACGGGGAGTGACGTAACCGCTGGCATTCAGGAGAGTCTGACTCCCGCCCTCTGCGGGTGTTGTGGCGGTCCCGACATCGACTAGGGGCTTTCGAATGCGAAGAGAATACGCCAGCACGAAAATGCCGGCGAGCAGAAGCAGCGGAACAAGAGCGTAGAGGACGCGCTTTCCCGTACGGCTGTTTCTGCGATGACTCTCTGGGATCCTTAGGGTGCCAAGGTCATGCTTTGGCGAATTCACAGGTGTCGCCATAATCCTCCGCAGGATTGTTACTGGGCAGAGCCGCCCAACAACTCAACGAAGAAGCTGGAGCCGGTGCGAGACCTCACCAGTCAATACGTGCTGAGAATTATACCGTTCGCACTCAATCTCGCACCCCGTCTCAAAAGGATAGGCAGGAAGTAAAAGAAAGACCGAGCCGGCCTCAATCGGTTCGTGAGTTACTCTGCAATCCTCCAGGTGCCTGCGTTTTGGCTTTGCATCACGAGCCTAATCTATTTATCCCTTGTATCGAATGGGATACGCGATATATGCCAGCGGTAGTCTCGCGATCCGGTACGGAGACCCGAACCTAGCTAAGGGAGTATAGGTAGCACCTCCAATTTATGGACGAATGGCCGCGCTGGATTGATTTGAAGATCTCCGCCCCCCTCTAGCCGCCCTAGTTCTTTTCCGTCTGTTGGAGAAAATCGATCAGGTAGTTCTTCCAGACCGCGGCCTGCGTATGCGTGCCATGTCCACGAGTCGCATCGGAGATTGGGATAAGGATGAACTTCGCATGAGGCATTCTCGTGACCATTTTTTGAGCGATGCCGAGCTCGGGCGGGTTGATGAAGTCGTCGGCGGAGTTGATCCACAGGACTGGTGCGGTGATGGTGCTGAGCTTCGGTTCGGGGTTGTAGTTGCGAGAGGCGTTTACGTAATAGAGAAAGTTGTTCGCGTCAGTGCGGGCCATTGCGGCAGCGAGAGTGCGATCCACGTAGGCCTCGGCTGAGGCTCGGGTAGGAAAGTTTTTCTGCATCTGGAGCGGAGCAGAGCCGGCGATGAGGATGAGATCGTTGGCGCCCCGCAGAGCCTCCACCGGTTCGGTCGTGTAGTCGCCGTTCTTCCACGCAGGATCGTCGCGTATCATCTGCATCGCCATGTACCGCCACATGCGATTGCGGCCGGCGAGCTCAATCGGCAGGCACGCGAACGGGGCGAGAGCATCGGAGAACTGAGGGTAAGTCTCGCCCCAGACGAAAGTCTGCATACAGCCCATGGAGGTGCCGAGGATGAGACGGAGATGGTCGACATGCAGACCGTCGAGCAGCATGGTGTGCTGCGACGCGACCATATCATCGTAGTCATATTTAGGAAAATGCATCCGCAACCCGTCAGAGGGCTTGCTCGATTCGCCGTGTCCGATGTCGTCGGGAAGAATGATGTAGAACTTTGTGATGTCGAGGGGCTGCCCGGGCCCGAAGAGAACGTCAGAGAAGACAGGATTGAGAAGTGAGTGGGCATCGCCGCCGGTGCCGTGGAGCAGCAGTACGACGTTATCGGTGTGGCCGTCGCCGTCGCGGTGCGGCCTGCCGAGCGTGAGATAGTGCAGCTTCAGTTCGGGAAGCGATTCGCCCGTGCCGAAACGGAAGTTCTTAATGATGTAAGTACCCTCATGAGTCGGCCATTTCGGCTGGCTGCTCTGGGCTTTACCAGGGAGAATCGCGAGTAGCAGGACAAGTACGAGATAACGGAAATGGCTGATCAATGGTAAATTTCCCTAAAACGATGATTTTTGATTCGATGACTTGAAGTTACACCGAATGCTGGGAGCGGATGAAGGCGTCCTACGCCCCGATGGAGCATCCCAAAGCACTTTGTTCTACAGCATGGAATCTGCTCGTAGTCCGCAAATGGGAAGCCAAGCGGGTAAAAGGCATGTCGTTCGAGTTTGGGTTCGTGATTCAACGGATGTGAATTGGGCAAAGTTCGACGGGTCCGCCGGGTGTAAGCATTTCGCTTTCAGGTTGCCTCTCGATCCATGAGAGAGCTCCGTGCCCGTCTCCTTCGCGGCGAAGAAGTGACGGAAGAGGTGATCAAAGTGAAGAGCGAAAAACTGCCGTTTGACGCCGTTTCAGGCCTCGGGATCAGTCCAAGCGAGTTTTCACAACTTCAGGATTTCGGTAGGATGAGGACACGGAGAGGTGGCAGAGCCCGGTTGAATGCACCTGACTCGAAATCAGGCATACCTTTACGGGTATCGGGGGTTCGAATCCCCCCCTCTCCGCCAAATACTCGTCCAAGATCGTCTCATATAGTCGAACAGCAGTTGCACGGCGGCATTATGACGGGCCACAGGTTTCGGGAGTTGGCCTCCGCAGTTTTGCATGAGATGAGTGGATTGAGTTGCAATTAGCCCATACGCAGCGCAATGCTGTCTCAGCCGCTTACAACCATGCGCTTTACCTTGAGCCTCGCGGACGCATGATGCAATTTTGAGACTACCTGGAGAAGATGCTCCGCGCTGGCCGCGCCTAAAATCTGCCGGCATCGTTCGACCAACCTTTGGTAACTCATGCTGTCATCGGGCGACGTGGTACATTCAGCTTTGTCAGGCTCGCGTTTGGAGGGTATCTCCAGTAGGTACTGGACGCCGCTTGATAACCGGTCGCAGGGCCTAGTCAGCTCTGGGAGTTCAATTCTCCTGCCCTCCGCCAGTCCGGCGACCTAAAACGTTGGTAACCGTGGCCACTAAGGACAAAGGTGGACAATAGTGTCTTTTAGGGCTATCGTGAAGGCAGGTTATCAAGCGGCACGCCGGCCTACTGGCGTACTTGAATCGAAAAGGCTCTGGGATTGACTACCCCGGGGCCTTTTTACTTGTCTGGCACCACTCTGCAATTCCAACCCTGTGAAGCCCGCCGTTGGCTCCGCGCCCCCGTCCCCACAGTGTGATTGGTTGCGCCGATCCCAAGTACCGTGGGCGCCGGGTGGACGGGATTTGAAATTGGGCACCTGCGGGGCGCTCAGTTCAGTCATTTTCTGGGCGCCTTCTTGAGGAGGCATGACTGTCCGAATTCTTCTTCATTCAGATCGGCGCACGCCACGGACTCAGGATTGATGTTTGCAGGCAGAGCGAAGGATCATAGGAGAACAAAAAGAGAATATAGCCTCTACGGCGTGAAGAAGTCGGGTAGGATAAATCAATGAGACATGATACGGGAGAAGGGCCTGACGAAGCGCAATCTGGAGCTCCTACTACGACGGATTGGGCGGGTCTTCGCGCGCAAGCCGCTAAGCTAGGCATCACTCTAAGCCAACTCCAGCAGCAGCAGCGACAACAGAAGCTGAGACTTGAGAAAAAGAGCCAGACAAATCCTCCAAGAACGGGAGCCAAGCCCAGAGCCGCCCAAATCCAAGAGAGTGTTTCTGAGCAGGCTGACGCGGGCCCGTCCTCGCGATGACCAATCCGGGGTGCATGGGGCATTGGTCGCTACAAAATAGGCAGATCAATGCGGGAAATTGTTGGGAACGACAGTTGACGAAACAACAGGGAAAAGCACCGCCCCTTCGTTCAAATCTGGCGTGAACGGCTCGGTCGCTTCAGTCTGGCAGAGGAGGGTGCGTTCCCTCCAGGCGAGTCGTCACTGGCTGCTACAAAGCTTTAGCCGGCTGGATCGAGCACGGGAATTCGCTGAAAGCCATCCGGCGAATCGCGTCAGTGCTGGATGGAAAATCGATCCAAGCCAATCAATCGGTTAATCGGGGCGCATCTACTCGAACGTCCGCGGTTTCTTCGGCGTGAGACCATTCGGCACGCTGGGGCACAAACACAAAAACCTATCGGTCAAGGCAAGGCTTTTCTGCCTTCTACTTGCCGTCTGAATTCAATCTGTAACAGGCCCGGCAGAGTGGCTTTGACCCGGTTCCAGAGAGTCTGTCGCGTAAGGGTATTTCACGGCCCGCACCGCAATTTGTGTTGTTGTGGTAATGGGGCTCTTTGACTGAGTGCCACGGCGATGTTTTAGGCATTGCTACTTCTATCCAAACACGATTGCGGGATGGCGAGCAAGCACCTGCCGTCAGCCCCCC
>DASYBJ010000683.1:0-7050 GCA_036500845.1 Acidobacteriaceae bacterium | reverse complement strand
CTGTCGATAACATTTCCGGTCACAAGCACCCGAACCTTGCGGCCGCACAGCGGCTGTCGCAACACGCCTTCGAACGCATCCCGATCCCAGCAGGCCAATGAGTTTGACAAGGACGGACACGCCACGAAAAGTCGAGGAGCTGTTGGAGCAGGCGAACGAGCAGCTTCGCATCGCAGCAAACTACGCCAACCGCAACCAAAAAAAGGACTCTTCGTCGAGGAAGGCACCTCACCACGTGGATGATGCTGCCGTGGGGCCGTGGGGCACGTTGTGGCGGCCTGTGCGCCGCAACTTAGTAGTCTCTGTGAATGGTTCTGCTGTAAAGACGACCGGGCAAATGTGTCCGAAACACCGACAAGACATGTCAGCAATCTATTCCGGGATGGACCCGGATAATCCTCCGGTTAGAACTCGGCAGCCAGCCACTTCCCCCGAAAAAGTGATATCCGAGAGAGGTACAGCGAGCACAGACGGACGGCTCGCATGCAATGCGAGACATCTTGTGGGGCCCGGCCCCCCACGTATAAAAACGCCTGCATAGTCGATGATAGGCAGCCATAAAACATCTCGGAAATGTGACGCCTGCAGAGCCGATCTTAAATTTTTCACACTTTTCGCTGCTGACGTGCTAATGTCTTCACCTATTAACGTAGCTTTGAAGTCTTTTTGACGGAACCGCTTGAGTCCCTCATCCGACGCTTGCTCTGCGAAAGCCGTCGGCCAGCTGCTGGGCTGTTCCCGCAGTCAAGGATCGTGCAGCTCCCCATTGCGCGGCCAAATCGCATTGAACCACATGAGAGGTGTTGTTTTACTGCATCTTTTTGTTGGAACTTTCCGATGGGAGGCCAAGATGACGGGACTTACCAGGAAGCTTTCCTTTCTCGCGATCCTAGCGTTTGGGATCGGGTCGATGACTCTGCGTGCTCAGGTGCAGGCGGTACACGGGAGCATTCAGGGGGATGTCGTGGACACAGGCGGGGCGGTCATCCCTGCCGTAGCGGTTGAGGCGGATGAGGTCGAAACTGGAATAACTCATGCGGCGGTCACGGACGGATCGGGTCATTTCGAGTTCCTCTCGCTCGAACCCGGGAATTATGTTGTCAAGATATCGAAGGCCGGGTTCGCAACCACCATTCAGGAGAATCTGACGCTTACCGTGGGTCAGACCATAACGCTCCGGCTGAGGCTGACGGTTGCGGGGACGAGCTCTTCGGTCATTGTCACCTCCGCCCCTCTGCTGGATCTCGTCACCACCTCTTCGACCACGACGCTCGGCGAGCAGACGATTGCAACCACACCAGTCCTCGGGCGCAAGTTCGAGGATCTACTCACTCTGACACCCGGCGTCAGCATCTCGCAGGGGCCTGATGGCGACGAGATCAACATCAACGGACAGCGTGGCATCTTTAACAACATCAGCCTCGATGGCGGTGACTATAACAATGGCTTCTTCGGCGAGCAGTCTGGCGGTCAGCGCGCCGCCGTCGATATCACTCTCGAAGCGGTGAAGGAGTTTCAGATTGTGGCCACCGGTGCCAACGCCGAGTTCGGTCGAACCGGTAGCGGCGTCGTGAATGTCATCACCAAATCCGGCACCAATGACTTTCACGGCAGCCTCTTCGAATACCAGCGACTTCAGGCGCTGACGGCAAATACCTCCGATGGCACTCCGTTGACGAACTTCCACCGGGAACAGTTCGGCGGCAGTGCAGGCGGCAGCATCATCAAGGACAAGCTCTTTTACTTCGGGGCGGCCGAGGGTATCGACGAAAATCTGCTGCGGGCCAACCTGAGCGCCTATAACGCCAAGGCCCTGGGATCCGGCGCTTGTTCCATCACCAATCCAACCTTCCGCGGAAACATTACCGACGCGCAGATCGCCGCCAACGGCGATTGCCAACGTCAGGTTCTCATCAACTTTTTCAAAACCAATTTCAACGAAAACGATGGCCAGTCGGTCGATCACGTTGTCCACAACGGGGCTTTCTTCGGCCGCATGGACTACACCATCAACCCGAAGAACCAATTGTTCGGGTCTTATAACTTTGACTATTCGAGAAATCCCAATCAGACCTTCGACGTCGCCACGTATGGTACGACAGCCAACGGCATAGAAGGCCCGGCCCATATCCAGACACTCAACTTCAACCTGACTTCTACACTGAACGAGCGCCACCTGAATGAGGCGCACGTAACCTTCGGGCACGAAACGCGTCCGCGGTCTGCGATCAACTCAAGCGCGGTACCCGATACAGGTGTTGGATTCTTCCCGTCGTTCCGTTTTGGTCAGCCGTTTTTCCTGGGACCGGGCGCCAGCGAGACCTTCTATCATCTTTATTTCAAGGACAACTTTTCTATTGTCGCCGGCAGACACGCGATCAAGATAGGCGGTGAATATCTTTACAGCCACAACGACCAGATTTTTGACGGTTTTGCTCTAGGCCGCTATATCTTCGGCAGCGCGACCGGCTTTCTGCACTACGCGACAGCGGCAAGCGCAGGCAACGGCTATGGCCCGGCTACACAGTCATGTTCAGACGGCTCCTTCGTCTCTAAAACACCCTGCCCGGCAGGAACGACGAACTTCGGCAGCCCGCTTTTCCTATTCCTTCAGGACGCGGGCACGCGGGCAGGAGAGACAGTGCAGCAGGCCGGCTACTCCAGTATCGCCAACAACGAGCCTGCTATCTATGCCCAGGACACATGGCAGGTGTTATCCCGTCTGACCGTCAACTACGGTCTACGCTGGGAAGCGCAGTTCTTCCCCGGCCCTGTGATCCCGCCCTCGCAGACGGCCTATGGGCAGTACCTCTCGAATCCAGCTTTTCCTTCGACTGGCTATCTTCCCAATCAGAAGACGGAGTTTCAGCCGCGTGTCGGCTTTGCCTATGACATCCTTGGCGGCGGCACGTCTGTCCTGCGTGGCAGCGCCGGAATTTTCAACGCACGGCAGAACATGCTGACCGAAGTCGGCGCCATTACCACGAACGGCGTGCAGCAACAGACCATCTCCGGGGTTACGCCGGTCTATCCAAACACCTGGCCGGTGACCCCTGTCCCTCCTGGACAGTTCCCTCCCGGAGCCGGGGTCACCGTCTTTGACCGGAACTACCATAACCCCCGCATCTATGCATTTAACGTTGGCTACGAGCAGCAGATACTCCAGGATTTCGCTGCCTTCGTCGACTTCACCGACTCGAAGGGCGTGTATCTGACGCGCTTCCTCAATCCCAACGTTGGGCCTACAGCCGCTCTACCTGGACAAGCTTGCCCCGGGCAGCCTGCGACTTCACCAAACGCCGACACCGTGACCTACTGCGGCAACGCGCCATTCACCACGCTCGGCAGCGTGACCAATACCATCAGCAACGCCAAGTCACTCTACCGCGGCATCACCGTCGGTTTGCGCAAGCGATTTAGCCATAACTACCAGTTCTATGCGGCGTACACCTACTCGGTCGATCGCGATGACGATTCCAATGAGCGCGATCCGTTCACCTTCCGTTACGCCAACCTATACAACCTCAAGGCGGAGTACTCCCTCTCTGATCGCGATGAGCCCAACAAGTTCAATGGTTACGGACTCGGAAATCTACCCTTCGGCTTCAAGGGCGACGTTCGCATCCAGCAGCACTCCGCTGAACCGGAGACCGACAACAGCCTCGGCACCGGAACAGGAGCGCCCTGTAGCGTCAACAACTCACAGACGCGCTTCGTCAACGGTATTGACTGCGGACGCAATCACCTTCGCAAGAACAATGCATTCTTCGTGTTCGACTTCGGCGTGGCTCGTCCCTTCCAATTCCACGACAACAAGCTCTCACTTGTTCCTCGCGTCGAGATGTTCAACACCTTCAACAACACCAACAATCTCAACCCGCTCAGCTCTCCGGCGCTCTTCGATTTCAGCGGCTTCCTGCGTGCCGGAGTCGGTGATCCGAGGCAAGCTCAACTTTCGCTCCGCTTCATTTTCTAACTTGTTCATCATGCCCTTGCTACGGACGGAGGAGAGGAGCAATCGGCCTGGACGCACCGGCTGTCTGATGTCGCATTCAATGATATGAACTTTACTCGGCGGGGAATACAAACCTACGCTGGGCCCCACAAACGATTTGCAGGGGTCGCCTACGACATTTTCTACCTCCAAATTTGTACCAGTTTTGTGAGAGTTTGAGTTTTTCAACAGCCACGCCTGATATCGCCAGTTGAGCACCACGCGAAAGACTGTTACCGAAATTCCATTACGTCATTCCTGACTGGCGAGGGACTGCCCATATCACTTTCAGGCAGCCTCGTCGTCAGGAAATTAGATGGAGCATAAGCCGCTTACTTTGCGCCGACAGATTCAGCAGCGAGCGCAATGATCTCTACGACTTCCTTCGGATGAGAGACCATTGAGGCATGGCTAGCAGGTACTGAACGCAAGGTTTCCCGAGCATAAGGTCGGGAGCGCACAGGGTCTTGATGCATTCGATTGTTTTTGTCGTTTTTGACCGATTCAAATCTCTTGGGTAGCGGCTACGCAGACTGACGCAGAAAATCCATGAAGCTATGAATCTTGCGACGTGTCGATGTGTTGCTGGGATCCATGTTTTGCTCGATGCACACTCCTGAATAAAACGTCAGGATGATATCGGCCAATGATCCGGTGTTTACGGATGGAGCTTCAGCTTTGATGTTGGTGACAATGAGCCGTTTCAGCCCGGCGTTCTTGACCGCGATCATTTGATGTCCTTGTGGAGGAAGCAGGTGGACATCTCGCATGGAATTGACCGAGAAGCAGCCACGCCTGCCGGCAAAGCAGGTCAGACCTATCTCCAGAAACCTCTGGATGTTATCCCATCCCTGCGGCTCGGCTGAGAGAACAGGCTCCCCGCCGCGATTCTCCAGATAGTACTGCAGGCTCGCAAGGAAGATGTCCTCCTTATTCTTGAACTCGGAATAGAGACCGGATTTGTTCACTCCAGTCGCTCTTTCGATGTCCTGGACCGTGGTCTCCGAGAGCCCCTTCTCCCAGAAAACAGCGAGTGCTTTCGGCAGTATCTCTTCGCGGCTGAATTCCTTCGGTCTTCCCATAGTCATCTAGATGACTATGGAGGCCGATGCGTTTCAGAACTCAACGGTCCAATTCGCCAAAAACGATCCCTTTCTTCAAGACGTCGACCCACGCGTTTCTTACTCTGGCGACGGCGGTACGAATCTCTCGTTTATGTGAATCGGCCAGAGGAAGGACGTGCTCCGGGAAGAGGCCACGGAAAACCAGTCCAAGAGTGGCAGGCCCATATTTGGAGATTGCTTCCCGGATTAAATCAACCCACAGGCAGTTCGAGAAATAATTTTGAACCATATGGTTCTTTACGTCCATCGAATTGCCTGAGGTGGGGAAATGAACCTTATGCTTGCAAGTCAACACGACAATGGCTCAGTGCCCGCAACTCAGCTTCTCCTTGAGCCATACTCCCTGGGAGATCTGCCGCTGCGCAACCGGATTGTGATGGCACCCCTGACCAGGACGCGATCCACGCTTCCCGGTCAAGTACCAAACGACCTGATGCAGGAGTATTACCGGCAGCGGGCCTCCGCAGGCCTCATCCTCACTGAAGGCACGTTCGTCAGTGAGGATGGGCGCGGATGGTTCGGCGTGCCCGGCATCTACAACGCCCAACAGGGCGAAGGCTGGCGGAAGATTACCGATGCCGTCCATGCCGAGGGTGGCCGGATCTTCGCGCAACTCTGGCATCAGGGATCGGTCTCACTCCCTGAATTATTGAGCGAAGGGCACGTTCCGTTGGGGCCATCTTCCGTAAATCCTGAGCAACCTGTGTATGTCCGATACAGGGAGACCAGGATGAGCGGCGTACCGCGGGCGATGACCATCGACGACATCAGGAAGACTATAGATGACTTCCGGCAGGCGGCGCGCATAGCCCAGGACGCCGGTTTTGACGGCGTCCAGATTCAGGGAGGTTTTGTCTATCTCTTCCAGCAGTTCCTGCAGGACAACCTAAACCTGCGAACCGATGAATACGGTGGAACAATCGAAAACCGCGCCCGGCTTCTGTTTGAAGTTCTTGAGGCCGTACTTGAGGTTTGGCCCAGCCAGAGAGTTGGCGTAAAAGCCGGTCCTATGATGCCTGAACGGGGACTGCTCCGGGCAACGGACACAACTCTTGCCACCTCGGAATACGTCTATCGCCGGCTGAACGACTACAACCTCTCTCATGTTCTGCTGATGCGCCAGCAGGCCAGTCTCACTGGAACCCCGATCGAAGCGCTCGAGGGAGACGGAGTTATCCGTCACTTCCGTGGTCTCTACTCGGGATCGCTGATCCTGAACGTCGGCCTCACTGCGCGGCACGGCGAGGAGTTGTTGCAACAAGGCCTTGGCGAACTGGTCGCTTTCGGGCGCGATTTCATCGCGAACCCCGATCTGGTCGAGCGCATTCGTCGCAGAGCGCCCTTGAACGAGCAGCGCCCGGAGGGTTACTACGGCAACTCCGCAGCGGGCTACACAGATTACCCCACTCTTCACGTCAAGGATGCTGTTGAGCTTACGAGCAGACCTATGCCTGAAGCGACCAATGTGGGTACGATCCAATTCTTTCGTGAGCGCCAACGTGTCGAAACACCACTGACCACGAATGTGTTCCAAGCGCTGCCTTCGGACAAACTCGCTTACCGCCCTCACCCGAATTCACAGACGGCTGCCACGGCAGCCTGGACCATTGTTCGATGCCTGGCTGCCTGTGAAGAACTTGCACGGAAAGGGGTAGCTGAACTGCAGCATGACGAGCCACCCTCGCACGCGGAGATCGTTGACCAATACGTAAAGCTCTCAGCATCGGTGGCCGACCAGCTCTCGACGATGGACCAGCAGCAGTGGGAGGAAATCGCCACGTTGACTGTAACCCGGACGCCGATTCTCAAGAAACCTCTTGGCGAGATTCTTTGGTTGTTTTTCTTCGACGCCATTCATCACCGTGGACAGTTGTCGACCTACCTGCGACCTCTGGGGGCCAGGGTCCCCTCGATTTACGGCAAATCGGGAGA
>DASYBJ010000682.1:0-7568 GCA_036500845.1 Acidobacteriaceae bacterium | reverse complement strand
AGCTGGAGCCAGTTTTACACTGACTCGCAGAACTTCGAGGCTGGGGCCGAGAAGACGCTCTACTACCAAAATACGGTCCAGGCACAATCCTCTCTCCCGGCCGTATCCAATCACCTCATCACGAACTTCCCGCAGTTCGATCTGGGCATCCCCGACCAGTTCCGCGTCGATCTGTGGGTGCAGGACTTCAACAAGGACGTCGCGGCCGGTACAGTGCCGGCGTTGAGCATCCTGTGGGTAATGGACGACCACACCGGCGGCCCGCCGACCGCGGACGCCGAGCAGGCCGATAACGACTTGGCCGTGGGGCGCATCATCGACTACATCAGCCACAGCAACGTATGGTCCTCGTCGGCGATCTTCATGGAGGAAGACGACGCGCAAAACGGCGTCGACCACGTCGACGGTCATCGCAGCCCGGGCTATATCGTGAGCCCATACACTGTGCAGAACGGACCCACCGACCACACCTACTACACGCAGGTCAACATGACTCGGACGATCGAGCAAATCCTCGGTCTGCCGCCCATGAACCAGTTCGACCTCGTGGCGTCGCCGATGAGGACGGCTTTCGTCCAGGGCACGCCGCCCGCGGACAACTTCCAGCCGTGGACGCACGTGCCAAACCAGGTCCCGCTGGACCAGGGCGTCACGACGACGACCGCAGCCAACCAAACGAGCAGCCCTGCGGTCAAGGCCCTGAAGGTAGCTTGGCTCCAGAAGAAGAAGCAGATCTTCGCCGGCAAACTGAACAAGCCCGACGCCGAAGACCCGGACACCGTCAACCACCTGAACTGGTACATGTCGACCGGGTTTACGCGGCCCTATCCCGGCGAGAGCAAGGTTCGCCCCCCGAGCGAATTTAACAAACCGGCACCCACCACCGCTGACCTGGACGACTAAAACGCGTTCCGACTGTAAAAGCCCTTTCCCCAATAATTGGGGAAAGGGCTTTTTTTATTACGTATCAAACGCAAAATCCCCACCGACCTGAACCCGCCCCGCTCGCCGGAAGTGGCATTGATTCGAATTAACAAAATGCTTTGTCACTACATTCTTCGCGCGTAATGCGCTGAATTCAAACCGCAACTCACTCCAGATCAAAAGCGACTATAGAAAGGAAGCGAATCGTTCTCACGGTTGAAACAGGCGTCTCGCGCCAGCGGAATACCTTACCCTTCCGGTAGACATTACCGAGTGGCTGGATCAAGCGCGGAAGCGGGCTGGCCGGGCTGTCAACGTGGTTATGACGGCAACCTACTGGCGGATCGTCCAGCGGATTTTTGAGCAGGAGCAACGTGGAAGAGTTAGGGCCGGTTACGGAGCGCAACTCGTGGAGCAGCTGGCGCGGGATCTTTCAGCTAGATTGGCCGCGGTCAAAATCGCCGCATGCCCGAAGCAGCACTGTCGGTACGGAGCCCGCTGAAAGGTCTTTGACACGATCAATGCTCCGTCAACAATTCATCTCCAATAAACACAATCACATCTCCCGTTAACAACCGGGCGCTATAAGGGTTCGCGATGCAGTGCAACCCCTCGGTGACGCTGGACAGACTCAGTCACACTACGTTGGCGGATGTGACCTCGGTGGGTCCCCTAGTCAAGGTGATTCCCTCAAGAATTGACTTGAACCTCCATGGAATGGGCACATATGAACAAGATGATGGCTCTTTTAGGCCTAGGCGACGACGCCGTTCTGGCGACAGCCTTCAGCGCCGCTTTCCGGCCCTGACACAGCTCAATAGCGGGCAACCCCAGATCCTCAGCACCGGGCAGCTCATTACGCGCTTGCGCCGCACGGTGCCAGCTTTTAGGCCCTGAACCCGAGCCCGACGACAACCCCGAAACCCTGACGACAACCCGTCGTCCTCGGCTAGGTACCCAACTCTCTGCAACCAAGAATGCTTTCGAAGGCCAGCCATGCATCTTACCCGCTCATTTTGCGTAAAGGCCCTCTCTCTGGTTCTTTTCCTGTCTCTTCAGCCTTGGTCCCTGTGCCAGACGGACCGCGCCAGTTTGAATGGCACCGTCAGCGATGCGACAGGAAAAGTCGTGCCGGAAACCCGCGTCACTGCCATTAAGCCCGACACCGGGCTGCAGCGGGAGACCACTTCGTCTACGGACGGAACGTACGTCCTGCCCCAGTTGCCGGTCGGCGTGTATACCGTCACCTTCGAACATGCGGGCTTCGCTCCGCTGACCTTCAGAGAGGTTAACGAGACAGTGGGTCACAATCGCACCCTGAACGCAACTCTTCAAGTCGGCGGCGGCAATACAGTCATCGAAGTCTCGGGAGGTTCCAGTCTGCTGAATCAGACCTCCGATACCCTGGGAGCGCGCATTGGGCGCGAGCAGGTCAACCAACTCCCCTTGAACGGCCGTAATTGGTCGACACTCACCACACTTGTCCCCGGAGCGGTCGACACCGGGGGCAGCAACCAACGGACGGTTCGCTTCGCCGGCCGTGGGCTGGATGATAACAATTTCACCTATGACGGAATTGATGCCACCAATATCGTGAACCAGGCTCAGCAGTCGTTTGTCCGGCTGGCGATCCCCACTGATTCCATCCAGGAGTTCCGCGTCGACACGATGCTGTTCACCGCCGAGAATGGCAGCACTCCGGGGGGCCAGGTCAATGTCGTTTCAAGGGCCGGTACCAACCAGTTTCACGGCAACGTCTTTGATTTCCTGCGGAACAGCGTTTTCGACGCGCGCGAGCCAGCGCCTTACACCACGGCCCCCAAGCCTCCATTCCGGTTGAATCAGTACGGCGGCGCCATCGGCGGGCCCATCCGTCGCGATCGCACGTTCTTTTATCTTACCTACGAGGGCTTGCGTCAGACGTTGGGACAGCCGCTGTCCGGCTTTGTACCAAGCGACCCTTTCCGCGCCCAGGTGGCCGCAAAAAGCCCGGAGTTGATCCCAGTTCTGAACGCCTATCCGCACAGCTCCATGATTGTCAGCGGCACCAATGGCCAGGAAGCTCAGTTTGTGGGGAGCGGTAACCAGACTGACCAGGAAGATTCGGCAATGTTGCGGCTGGACCAGAGTTTTTCGCCGCATGACAGCGTCAATTTCCGTTTCAATTTCGACGCCGCATCAAGCACTGTCCCCCTGGGAAGCGGAGGCGCGTATCTGAATGACCGCCAACACGTGACCTCCCGCCCGGTCAATTCGTTCATCGACTATCTCCATCTTTTCTCACCGACTCTCATTAACGAGGCAAAATTCGGCTTTAACCGCGGTAATGTTTACACAACCAATCTGGGCGTTCTTGGCGAACCTTATACCATCGCCGTCTCCGGCTTCACTACTCTGAACAACAACCTGTTTAGGATCGGGGTCGGGAACTCATTTTCCTACATCGACAATGTCATCTGGGTGAAAGGACGGCATACTCTCACGTCCGGCGTGGAAATTCGTCGCATTCAGTTGAACCAGGGAAATACGTCCAGTGGCGCAGTGACGTTTTCTTCACAATCGGGCTTTGCAAAGAACAGTGTCAGTTCGGCCACGTATGCGGCGGAGTTGCCGGTCAATGGGCTGCGAAAGACCGCGGTCTATGCCTTCGTTCAGGACGAGTGGAAAGTGAAATCGAACCTGACGTTCAACCTTGGCGTCCGCTACATTTTCTTCAACCGGTTTCACGAGGTGCTCGGGCGGGCCATTCCGTTCGATTTTGCTACCTGCGGAGCGGTTGGATTCTGCGGCGCAGGCGCAGAGTTTAGCAAGCCCAGGATCGATGACATTGATCCGCGAGTCGCGGTCACCTGGAGTCCTGCCGCGCTCGGCAACAGAACCGTGATCCGCGCGGGATACGGCGTCTACCACGGTGACGGCCAGCTCGACGACCAGAACCTTCCGATCAGCAATGAAGTCGGCCGTTATTCCCTCAGCTCCAGCACCATTCCAGATCTGAGCTATCCAGTTACTCCTTTTCTAAATGGTCCGGGTACTGTATCCCCTCGCGATATGTACCGCGACCGGAAGGATATGTACGTGTCGCAATGGGGCCTGTCCGTGCAGCAGGCCTTGCCTTTAAACTATGTCGGCACTCTCTCCTACGTGGGCAGCAAAGGGACGGATATCCTCACAACCTCGTACGTGAACCTTATCGATCCGGCGACCCGGCTGCGCCAGTATTCAAATTTTGGCCAGGTAGAGTGGCGAGGCAATATCAACAACAGCTCCTATGCGGCGTTGGTTGTCAGTCTGCAAAGGCCCTTCACCCACGGACTTCTCCTCTCGGGCAACTACACCTACTCGCATGAGATCGATCAGGGCGCGCCCGGGGGAGGCGACGCCGACTTCCCGCAAAACCCAGCATGCCTGTCTTGCGAACGCGCCTCCGGCGATTTCGATTCGCGGAATGTCTTGAACCTCAATGGCGTTTATCAACTCCCTTTCGGACGCGGACGCCCGTTTCTGAATGAGCCGGGAGTGCTGAGCGCGATGCTCGGCCATTGGGATGCCTCCACGATCTGGACGGCGCGCGCGGGGCTGCCGATCAACATCACCGTCGACCGCTCCAGCAGCTCGGTCGCTACCGGTTACACGACTGAGCAGCGTCCCGACCGTGTTATGGGAGTTCCGCTTCGTCCGGCCGGTGGCTCAAGCATTCAAAACTGGATTAACCCCGCCGCATTCGCCGTTCCCACGACACCGGCCTACGGTACCGCGGGAAGGAATCTACTCACCGGACCAACTCTGTGGCAGGCGGATCTCGGCATCGGCAGACAATTTTCAGTCAGCGAACGGGTCAGCGTCCAATTCCGTACGGAGTTCTTCAATATCTTCAACCGAGCCCAATATGGACAACCATTGTCCGACTTTTCTGCTTCAGGCAACTTCGGACTGATTAACACCACCGCCAATGTCGGCCCGGTGGGGACAGGCACTCCGCGACAGGTGCAATTCCTGCTTCGCATCAATTACTGATACTGATGGTGGTGTGCCGAGGTCGCGCTCAATCTTGAGAAGACCCAGCCGGTGGCGCGCAACGGGTACTGATCTAGCAGAAGGGCAATCGCATATGAGAATTCTGGTCATCGAAGATGAAGTCAAGACCGCCAAGTTCCTGAAGAAGGGACTCGGAGAAGCGGGCTTCGTCGTCGACGTGGCAAGAGACGGTTTGGACGGGCTGGAGTTGGCGCAGGATGTGGAGTTCAACCTGGTCATTCTGGACGTGATGCTTCCCAGGCTGGATGGCTGGCAGGTCCTCACCCGCTTGCGCGAGGCGGGCCGGAGTGCGCAGGTACTTTTTCTGACCGCCCGGGACGCAGTACACGAGCGGGTACGAGGATTCGAACTGGGCGCCGACGACTATCTGGTGAAGCCATTCGCGTTCTCTGAATTGCTGGCGCGCGTGCGATCGCTGCTGCGCCGGACGCCGCCCCGCCCGCAAGATACCATCCGCATGGGCGACCTGGAGATCGATCTGTTGCGCCATCGTGCCACACGCGCCGGCCAACGGCTAGATTTGACTTCGAAGGAGTTCCTTCTCTTGTCGCTCTTTGCGCGACGCGCCGGCGAGGTACTGTCCCGGACCCTGATTGCGGAAGCGGTCTGGGACATGAATTTCGACAGCGATACGAATGTGGTGGACGTCAGCGTGAGGAGGCTGCGCAGCAAGGTGGACGACCCTTTCTCGCTCAAACTGATCCACACCGTTCGCGGCGCGGGCTATGTCCTGGAAGCCAACTAGTAGCCTTGCGCCGGTCTCGCGGCTCTGGAGGACTTTGGCCTTCCGGTTGACAGCCGGGTACGCGCTGGCGGGCTCGTTTCTGGTATTCTTCGCCACGGCCAGCCTTTATCTGGTGCTGCTCACGGAATTGGAGAAAAGCACGGATTTGTTCCTCGGCGACAAGTTGCACGTGCTCCGCACTATGCTGCGGGAACGCCCTGACGATTGGGACGCGCTGCGGGAGGAAGTTGAGCTGGAAACGGCGGCGCGGCGATATGAACAGTTCTATATTCGCCTGCTTGATGAGCGAAACACGCCATTATTGACAACGCCTGGCATGGCAGAAGGATTAGATCTTTCGCAACTCGCCCGACGGACACGAGGACGTCCCGATGTGGCGATTCCCATGAAGGGGCGCCACGGGCAAGCCTTTCGCGTGACCACCTCGGTAGCGCCGGTCGGCTCGCCTCCTACGCATACCTTCACGATTCAGATTGCCATCGATGTCTCGCAAAAAGAAGAATTCCTGGCGCGCTTTCGGTTGGGGTTCTGGATGATCATACTGGGGACACTAGCGATTTTTCCCTTGGTTGGTTATCAGCTCGCGCGCCAGGGCATTCGGCCAGTGGAAGAGATGGCAGCGACGGCGAGGCGCATCAGCTCCACCCACCTCGGGGAGCGAATTCTCACTGAAGGTTATACCTTTGAGTTGGCATCGCTGGCCGGCACCTTCAACGAGATGCTGGATCGGCTGGAAGATTCCTTCGATCGGATATCGAAGTTTTCTGCCGATATTGCACACGACCTCCGCACTCCTGTGAACAACATCCGGGGTGAAGCCGAAGTTGCACTGGCGCGTGGTCGCACGATTGACGAATACCGGGATGCGCTGGAGTCGTCTCTGGAAGAAGCCGTGCGCCTGTCGGACTTGATTGGCAACCTCTTGTTCCTCGCCCGCGCAGAAAGTCCCTTGACGCATTTGCGTCGCGAGCGGGTCGACGTAGCCGAGTTGCTGGATGGTGTGCAGGAGTATTACGAAGCTTCTGCCGCCGAGGGCGGAATCTCTTTGAGCACAAGGTTCGACGATGAGCCGGTGATCGCGGAACTGGACAGGACGCTGATGCAACGGGCGGTAGGAAACCTGGTCTCGAACGCGGTGGCACACACACCCTCGGGCGGATCGGTGGTGATGGCGACCAGTTCCGAGAGTGCCGTGGTTCGTATCGAGGTCACCGATACAGGCATCGGCATTCCGTCGGAAGCACTGCCCCGAGTATTTGATCGTTTCTTCCGTGTGGATCCATCACGTTCACAAGCCTCGGGCGCCACGGGCCTCGGGCTGGCGATCGTGCAGGGCATCATGCTGCTTCACGGCGGCAAGGTGGAAATTGTTAGCCAACCAGGGAAAGGCACTCGGGTCATTCTCAGCATGCCTGCTTCCGCCCCCACGATGACAAAGGTGTAATCTCGACGTTCGCGACCATACCAGTCGCGCAGAAGTACGAGCCGGACCTTCCGTCCAGTTATTACAAGTACATGATCTCGGGCGCCACGGGCTTGCCCAAATCCTCCATCGTTACTCGCATCCGGAGCCAGGCACGAACAACTGGTACGCCGAGCGGTGCTTCGACAGATACCTTCCGTGAAGACGCGCAAGCTGTGACGGCTACGTCGGGTTATGGTGTAGTGGTAATTGCGCGTCCCGTATGAGCCTCATCGGCACCACACCGAATCCATCAGCTCCGTCCGCTTCGACCAAGCGTCTACTGCCTTGGCTGGTCGCGGTTGCATTCTTCATGGAGTCCTTGGACACAACGATTCTTAACACGGCTGTCCCCGCCATTTCGGAAGCACTCAACGTAACTCCGCTAGCCATGAAGTC
>DASYBJ010000681.1:0-9242 GCA_036500845.1 Acidobacteriaceae bacterium | reverse complement strand
CGCAGAGTTGGAGCGAGCGGATGAGTATGTATTTGGCGTTGCGATGCATAACTTCTCCATCCCTTCAGTGCTCAAGCTATGGATCGACCAGGTCGTTCGCAACGGGCACACATTCGTTTATGCCGAGAGTGGACCGCAGGGACTGCTCCAGGGCAAGAAGGCCACAATCCTCGCTGCCAGTGGCGGAGTCTATCAAGCCGGAACCCCAGCGGGCGCGCTGAACTTCATCGATCCTTATCTGAAGACGATTTTGGGCTTTATCGGCGTGACCGACGTGACGTTTGTGACCGCAGGCGGCGCGGCGCAGGTCTTGACCGGCGCGGTGGACCGGGAGGTTTTCCTGAAACCAACCCTTGAGCGTGTCCGCACGGTAGCGGCGTAAATCGAGCGTAAAGGAGAGAAGCTTATGAAGATCGCCACGTTGATCGCGCGTATTCTGCTTGGCTTGTTGTTCCTGGTCTTCGGACTGAATGGGTTTCTTCACTTCATTCCCATGACCCCGCCGGCTGGTTTGGCGGGGCAGTACATCGGCGCTTTGTTCGTTTCGCATTACCTTGTGTTCGTGATGTTAGTGCAGATAATAGGTGGGGCCCTCTTGCTGGTAAATCGTTTCGTTCCTCTGGCACTAATCCTACTGGGCCCAGTACTCGTGAACATCCTCTTGTTCCATTCAACGATGGCGCCAGAAGGGCTGCCGCTCGCGCTGTTCGCGGCTGCGCTCTGGGCCATCCTATTTTACTCAGTACGCCATGCATTTGCGGGTGTGTTGGCGCAACGGCTGGAACCCGCGCGAGACGTGCAAATCCGTTCGCAGGGCTCACGCGTAGATGCGCCTGTCACTCGTTTGCACACACAATGACCGCTCCTGGAGGCTTCGCTCGAACGGCCACTGGTTCAGGAGAATGATTCCGGGCGAGTTGGGGTCAGTCTCCTGGGCGGTCGATTATCAACGTCATCTTGCTGATGCTCGCATACTTGAGATCGACAAAGTGGCCGTGCTGTTGGACAGTGAAGTCTTTGGAATCCGTCGCCACGCGCACAGTAAGCCCGGGCAACGTCCATTGGTTCTGCGTTACATCGCTGGAGGCGGTACCTGGCGCGCTGATGCGAAAACTGATATCCCCCGCTGCTGAGATGACAATCGCCTTCCTTTCCGCCGATGCATCGATTGGCGGGCATTCAGTGAGCTGAATCCAGCCAATCTTGCCGCTCGGCGTCTGCCACTGCAACGTAACTGGATGGAATTGGCTGTGCGCGTCGACGTTCTTCGTTTTCCCGGTGATCTCTCCGCCGTAGATCACAGTCTTTCCGATCCATGCGGTCGCGATCCGCTGATCGGTGATTTGCCTGTGAACGGAGTGTTCACCTTGAAGGCTGTGGAAACTCTTCATGGCGCCAGGGGGAATTTCGGTGTCAAGGACTGCGATCTGCGGGGCAAACCAGAGATCGTCCACATGATCTACAGGCGGATCCAATTTCGGCAGGGGAGCATGATCCTCGTCGAGAACCGTGCGCAGCCAAAGTCCCACCACGCTAACATAACTCTGCATGTCCATGCCGTAGGCACGGTCGTATGGGCCGGAGATATTCCTCAGGTTCGCATTGTAGAGGTCGGCGATGGCATTCCAGAGTGAAACCTCCATCTCGCTGCCGATCGTGCGCATGCGCGGTGTAGAACCATAGTCGCGCCAAAGCGCCAGCGCATAGAGGTCCACGCCGGCATAAGTGGGCGAATTGTACTCCGAGAAAGCGTCATACTGCTTGAAGAGTTTGTAGACGCTCTCCTGCCACTGGACGGATGGAGCCACCCAGTCCGGCCGATTTCCTCGCGCAGCAGCGTAGTTCCATAGGTAGCCGTACATGAGCGCGATGTTGGTGTAGGAGGGCAGCAACCGGCCTTGTTTGATCTCGCCTTCGACGGCATGGTTGATCGCCGCCACCATGTCGTGCGCCTCGTCGGCGGGAATCCGGTCTGGATACTCGTTGAGGATGATCGAAAATGTGGTTCCAATAAATTCGCGCCAGTTCGGATCGTAAGAGCGCCACATCACCGCGTCCGAACCAGGTTCAGGTTCTTCAGGAGTGCGGCGGAAGGTGCCATCCCAAGGTTTGCCCGGTTCGTTATATTGCTCTTTCAGCACGATGCGGAGAATCTCCGCCGCCCGATCGCGATCACCAGGCTTGTCGCGCAGCAGAAGGCCAAGCGCGTACCAACTCGACTCTCTCACCAGGAAATGAGGCTGCAGAGCCGGCTCCGGCGATGCGGGATTGGGAAAACCGGGCGCCCTGATCAGCTTTGTTTGAGCATCCCAATATTGATCCCCCCAAGTCATGGAAATCGTGAAAATTTCTCGGCTGTTCTTGCTGAGCGATTCGACATCTGGGTGGCGAGGTTTGGCGAATGCCGCAGACGACATTAGCGCGCACGAGATAAAGATGAGCCCAATCTTAGCCAGTTTGTTCATAATCCACCATGGACACAGTCGCCGAATGTCTCTGACTGTGTTCGCCCGCGCAGCTTCGCTGAGGTAGCCAGTCCGAGGCCCCCATAGAGAATATCCACAGCAATCGATCAGAAGGATAGCTTTCCGGCAAATTCAATCGTGCGATTTTCTGCTCCAATTGCAGGTGCAGTGACAGTTCCGACGTTCGCAGGATTGCTAATGGCAGCGTTCGGAACAGCGAAGTTCGGATGATTGAAGATATTAAACGCATCCATCCGGAGCTGAAGATTGATCCTTTCCTTCCAGACGGTGTTCTTTTCCAGGCTCATATCCCAGTCCTGATAGCGGGGTCCCCAAAGCATGTTGTATCCGGATGTTCCATAGGTATAGGGCGGTGGCGCGGTAAACGCCGCGGGATTAAACCATTGCGCTAAGGATTTATGGGATGGGTAGAGAGGAACTCCTGGCACGCGGTTGGCCCGGCCACAATACGGTGGCGCGCAGAACGAACTGTTGACCGACCCTTGAAGGCTGCTCGTGTACGTCGCGGAGAAGGGCTGTCCGCCTTGAAATGAAGTGATTCCCGACAGCTGCCAGCCGGCAATGATTTTGTTAGCAAGGTTGCTGGCGTCCGAGAACAGTAGTTGACCTCTCCCAAAGGGCAGGAGATAGGAGTAGCTGACTTCGAGGACCTGCGGCGTAATGCCTCCTATGTTCCCGTAGGAGTCCCCTACAGTGAGCGGGTTTTGAAAATTCTCCGTTCCCAGAATCCGTGTGTATTGATACTCCGCATTGAGCATGAATCCGGAACCATACTGCTTATGTACCCCTACTTGCGCGGAATTCATGGTGGAGTGGAAGATCGGATCGATAAACAGGGGGATCGTTGACCACGGCTGGACGAAGCGGCGGGGCTGCACCGGACCGGGAGCCAGACTCGGGAGATTGAGATCAGGGGTGACGTTGCCCGGACCGCTGGCATTGTTTTGTTTCACGTTGTGTTGTCCCACATAGCCAATGCGGATGCTGAGCCCCTTCGCCAGCTCATGTTCCACGGCGAGGTTGTAACCTTCCGTGTATGGAGTGACGGTGGAATGTTGCGCGTTTACTGACGGGTTGGCGGCGAAGGCTCCGGTAGCGGAGAAAGGAGCGTTCATGGTGATCGCAGGAGGGCCCGCAGGCTGGGAGAAGGTCTCAGCCCCCTGGAACGGAATATTGCCGAAGGAGCCTGCTCCTAAGTATAACGACGGTAGCAGGTTGAAGAAGATACCAAAGGCGCCTCGCACGACCGTCTTCGGCATGACTTGGTAAGCAAATCCCAGGCGCGGCGCAACATTATTGGTGTCTTGACCAAGGTAGCTCCAAAGACTTGTCGTTAGACCAACCTGCGGTGCCAATACGACCGGCAGGTTCAGAAATGCAGGAACAACAGGAATCGTCGCGTTGGCCGGGGGAAAGCTTTTGGCGAATACGACATCTTTCTGCAAGCTTGGAACGTACAACGCGCCGTTGCCGTATGGGCTTGGCCTAAACCACTGGAGGTCGTAGCGAATCCCAGCGTTAATCGTAAGCCGCTGTGTCGCTTTCCAGTCGTCCTGGAGGAACAAACCGTACTGGCTGGAAATGTTTCTCGTGATGAAGTTGTTTGGCGTAGGTTTCCCGGTGGTCGCCGGATATCCCAACAAAAAGTCTGCATAACCTACCCCGGAGTATTGGCCGGTGAAAGTGTACGTGCCCCGCTGCGGGCTAACCGCGGCGTCATTCCAGTGGTTATCGTACAGATACGAGAATCCGGCCTTGATCGTATGAGAAGACAATACTTTAGTGACAGATGTGTTCAGTTGTGTAACTTGCTCGAGATCCTTCGAGCCTTGTTCCGCCACGTTCGTGACGTTCTTGATCGTGATCTGGGGCGCACCCTCGATGAGTTCCGAACCTAGACCAGGGATGATTGACGAGAAGGGAACATTGTAGTTCTGTGGGGTACGGTAGATCGGGAGATGGAAGTAAGATGCGGTCACATCGGAAAGCAAGGTTGGGGAAAAGATATGGGTCCAACCGAGAATGACGTTGGTATTATGCTCGCCGATCCCTGACATGCCACCCGACTTGCTGGAACCTGAACCATTGGCCGCGACGGATGGATTGGGGCCATAGAAGGCTCGCATGAATGTTCCGCGGAGCTGGTTATTGTCGTTGATCTTGTGATCGATTCGAACGGCATACCTCGACGCTGTGCTCACGTAAGGCACCAGTTCAAACGTGTTCGTTCCGGTGCCGGAGGTAGTCGGCAGCGGATAGAGTAGATTCTGCAGCGCGAGGTCGACCTGGTTAATCCGTGCGGCAGGGATCTGGTTGTTGGGAAATGGCGCGCCGGTTAGCGGATCGACGATGGTTCCAATTCCGGCAAAGTTACCCGCGCGCTCCTGAACCGTCGGCATCTGGCTGTTTACATTGGCAGCTTGGGACAGACGGAATCCCTCGTAGTTGAAGAAGAAGAATGAACGATCCTTCCCGTCATAAAGTTTGGGGATCAAGATAGGACCGGAGAAATTCCCGCCGTACTCATTCCGGATGTACTTCGGCTTCGGCAGCGCTCCGGCGAAGTAACTCTTCGCCGCCGTGGCTGCTACGCGGTTGAACTCCAGAATCATTCCGTGAAGCTGGTTGGTCCCGCTCTTGCTGACAATCACCACTTGGCTCGGCTGGTTGAACTGTGCCGGGACGGCCGAAGTGATGACCTTGAACTCGGCAAGCCCATCGAGCGGTGGAACCTCGCCCTCGCCGCGCTCCAAGGTCACCTCCATATTTACCGCTCCGTCGAGCGTGTAGCCAACTCCACCATAAGAGTTGCGCGATCCAGTTCCGATCGAGGGTGTAACCCCGAAGACAGGAATTTGATCCTGCGCGCCCGCCCCCTGAACACCAGGAGCAAGCGCGATCAATCCCATCACACTCAACCGCCCATTGAGCGGAGTATTCACAATTGTCGCGCTATCGATCACTGAGCCCACTGAGGAATCTTCGGTTTGGATCGCAGGAGCACTGGCCGTGACCGTCACTCGCTGTTCCTCTGAGCCGACCTGCAGTTGAACATTGATCTCCGCGAGCTGACCAATTACCAGCACAATATCGTTCTGCTGGTAGGTCTTGAAGGCTGGCTTGTCGACCGAGAGGCGATATCTTCCCGGCGGAAGTTGCGTGATCACATAGTTGCCGTTGTCCAGCGTGGTGATCATGCGCGTAGAGTTCGTATCCACATTCTGGACCGTGACCTTGGCACCCGACAGAACCGATCCGCTTTGATCCGTTACCGTGCCAGAGATCGTCGCTGTTGCGCCAGCTTGTCCTATGCCCGCTCGATAGGCGGGGAAAACAAGGAGAACTGCACAAGCTACTACCGCCAGAGTCCGGAGGAGGTGCGGTGAGAACGTTATCAACCGAGGGGGCAACTCGCGGGATAGGGTTCCTTTGCTCGTCACGATTCCTCCTAATTGGTTCAAAGATCAATAGTTGGTATCTCTTTCGCGCTTGTCACGTGGCGCGGCTCCATGCTCCGAACCGGCGATGGAGGGGGGCCCCGACCGCGGATAAAGACCGCGCATAAAGTCCGCGGATACGTTACTAGCCGCGTCTTACCATCCAAGCGCGGCCATGGCGACTTCCTGCATGTCGAAAAAGCCGCGACTCCGAATCCTCATGCTCAAGGCAGAGTATCTTTCGAAGTAGCTCTAAGGGCAGTCGTCCTCGCCAAAACCTGGTGCGCCGTAACCTGGTGCGCCGTAAGTCAGCTTTTTAGTCTTTTTCAGGATGAATGGTCAATGCGAAAAATCGCGGTTTCAAGATATGAACTTAATTCCCATATGGAAAAATATAGTGAACAGTCATCACCGATCCCGTAGGAACGATCTCTCGAGTATTTCTGAACTTGGGAGTTTCAAATTTCGGCGCTCGTAGTCGCGTAGATCGAAGCGAGTCGAAGCAACAGCATCAGGTTAGGTACCGTGGCCGGCAGGTCGATCACCTATGATTCGTGACCGAGTTCGTCTAAAGAGCTACCTGGAAGCGCATCTTCGAGAGGAACCAGGAGGGCACAGTTGAGGCTTGCCACCACATCAAGGCTAATGCGTAAATACTTCGCCTCATGGTTTTCTTCGCTTCTACCGGCTGTTGACGTCCCTCACAGTCGATCCGTTCACTTATTGCTCGGAGCATCAGTCGGCGGCGATGACGTTTTGTGGACTACTTCTATATCAAGGGTGATGGAAACCTCGTCGCCAACGATGCCCGGCAGCCCGCTTACACCGAAGTCCTTTCGGTTGACCGTGGTTGTTCCGGACGCGCCCATGTGCAGGTTCCCATGAGGATCTTTCATCGGTTCGGTAGGCCCATCGACATCGAGGACCACCGGCTTCGTCACTCCATGAATGGTAAGGTCGCCCGAAACCTTCATTTTCCCTGATCCCGCCGGTTCCACGCTTTTGGATTTGAAGGTGAGTGTCGGGTACTTGGCCACATCGAAGAAATTGGGGCTACGCAAGTCGTTGTCGCGCCTTTCCACTCGCGTATCGACTGAGGCGGCATCGATCGTTGCCTCGATTGCTGTCTTCTTCAGATCCGCTGGATCGTAATCCACAGTGCCGCTCACCTTCGTGAACGCCCCGCGAACTGTCGATATTCCCATATGACGCACCGCGAATTGCGTGGAAGTGTGGGCCGGATCGATGTTCCAGGTCTGCAGTTGGGCAGAGGCAGAGCCTCCCGCTAAAAGCGCCGCAACTGCTGCAGCTGAGAAAAACACGGAAGACCTGCGCATGGTATGCCCTCCAAGACCCTGTCCCACAGTTGGGAACGGCTCTGCGGCGTGCATCAAGATGTAGCATTGTCCTATCCCGATGGCAACGCTGATTCTGTAACAATTCGTAAAGGTGACTTTCAGGCGCTCGCGATCTCCGCGCGAGATGGCACGATGATTTCTCGCTGTGCGTACCTCGAATCCTTCCGAGCAGCGGGCCGCAGCCCGGGGATGCGATACCGCCTGCAAAACCCAGCAGCTCGTCACGGCCCTCGAGAAAGAACCAAAGCCTCATTAAACCAAATCGTTCGCGAGATCGCTCTTAGTTGGCGCATAGAACGGTTCGGGCGTTTTAATGTTAAAAAGGTCGAGTTTGGCCAATAAAATCAAATTGAGTAGACGCGAGCCGGTATTTCGGTAGCGTAGAGTAAGGAAGCGTCCTTGGTCGTCCGAACCCGCAAGTCGAAGTCCTCGCCCGTTGGAGTGGTGAGCAAGGTCGTGCGCATACTCGAGCTCCTTGGCCGCTCTCCGTCAGGTTTGCAACTGAAGGATATCGCCCAGGTGACCGCCATTAACAAAAGCACGGCTTACCGCTTTTTGAGTCACTTGGCCAGCGAGGGCTATCTCTTTCGGGATCAGGGGGGCTCTTACACGATCGGCCCAAGATTAGTCCACCTCGGCAGCGGCGTTACGTACCAGACGATGCTCCGCAGAATCAGTCGTCCAGTGCTGGAACAGATATGGCGAACGACGGGAGAGACGGTCAACCTTGGGGTTTTGGCGGGACACGAGGTCATCTATATCGACGTACTCGAGAGCACGCACACGTTTCGCCTGGTGGCACAAGTGGGCTGGCGACGACCGGTGTACAGCACCTCGCTCGGTAAAGCCATGCTCGGATTCCTTCCTGCGGATCAGCGGGAAGACATTCTCGCCACAGCGCACTTGGAGCGCATCACGCAAAAAACCATCACAAGTCTGCCGCGCTTACGAAAAGAACTTGCACAGATCCAACAACAGGGTTACGCGCTCGATGATGAGGAGACGTTGATTGGCGCACGCGGCGTGGGAGCTCCCTTTTTCGACGCGCATCACGTAGTGGCGGGGAGCATCAGTGTTTCCGGCCCAACCGTGCGCCTTAGTACAACGAAGTTGCCTGCCATCGCGGCCACAATCCGAGCAGGCGCCGCGGAAATCTCCCAGCGCTTGGGATACGTTCGGATGAAATCCGAATAGATCCGATCAGGCTTTGTAGAAGAGCTCCCAAACTCTTCTCAACATCAAAACTCAGGCTGGAAGCGGCCAGGCCCTGGCCTGTGCTGCTTCCTTCAGACCGCCACATCGTTCCCGCCATGTCCCGGTTGTACCGCAAACGGGGACATCTCCTTTGTCGACCCCCTTGTTCCTTCCCATTCATATTCACTCAAAACTATGATGGTTTTTCGCTGGCGCGTTCAAGGCCGCAGCTTTGTATATTTTATTATTCGAAATCTATATTTTATGATTGACACTCGATTGGCTGAGAAGTTACAAACCTGATTTGCCCGTCGGCAGTTCAGGCGAGAGGGGTTCCCTTGCCCAAACGAGAAGGTGGCAGGCAACGCCCGGCTCGTGCGTAAAGACGTAGGCTCCGCGGGTCAGGATCAATTTTCTTTGAATGGACCAATGTGAGCATACTGGACAATTTCCGCCTTGACGGGAAAACGGCGCTGGTGACGGGAGCGGCAACCGGATTAGGAGCCGCGATCTCTGTAGCATTTGCTGAAGCGGGGGCCACCGTGGCATGTCATGGAAACCGCCGGGCTGCTACGCAAACTGTTGAGCATATCAAGGCTGCTGGAGGACGCGCTGCAGGATTCGCGGCCGACTTGGCGAAGCCTGTCGAGATTACAGCGCTTTGGGAGGCGGTCAAGGATTCCTTCGGTGCCATCGACATTCTGGTGAACAACGCGGGCACGATCCATAGAAGTCCCGCGGAGGAGTACGCGCTGGAAGATTGGCAG
>DASYBJ010000680.1:0-23256 GCA_036500845.1 Acidobacteriaceae bacterium | reverse complement strand
CGAACTGTTCGGGCATAAACGAGGCGCCTTTACGGGCGCCGTCACTGAGACCATCGGACGATTTCAAGCGGCTGACCGGGGCACGCTGTTTCTGGATGAGATCGGCGACCTTCCTCTGGAACTGCAACCAAAACTTCTCCGCGTGCTCCAGGAAAAGCAGTTTGAGCCCCTGGGAAGCGGGCAGTCGATTCAGGTCGATGCGCGTGTCATCGCTGCCACCAATCAGGATTTGTGGCGCATGGTGCAGGAGCGGACGTTCCGCGCCGATCTTTATTATCGGCTGAATGTGTTTCCGATCGCGCTGCCGCCGCTTCGGGAGCGCGGGGAGGACGTGCCACTGCTGGTAAGGCACTTCGTTCGCAAGTTCGCCGAGCGCCAGGGCAAGTCGATCGATGAGATCCCGGGAGAGGTGATGGAGGCTCTTAAACGCTATGTTTGGCCGGGCAATATCCGCGAACTGCAGAATTTCATTGAGCGCGAGGTAATCAAGACGACGGGTCCCGCGCTTCGTCCGCAGATGGCGGAGCTTATGATCCAAACCGCTGTGCCTCCGGGGACAGGCTGGACTCTCACCGACGCCGAGCGGGCCCACATCACAGCAACGCTTCGTGAAACAAATTGGGTCGTTGGCGGACGGAATGGGGCGGCTGCCAAGCTGGGGTTAGCACGGACGACCCTCATCGGAAGGATGAAACGGCTGGGAATCTCGCAGGAAACAGTCCAGTCGATGGGGGCAGCCGCCGACCTCACCGCCTCCCGTGCCGTTGGGTTTTGAGACACCTCTCCGGGGCCCTGAGTCGCCTACTCCCAGAACAACTTCTCAAGAGGACTCCGTTGCTGTAACTGGCGCAGGTGTGGCTCGCGCCTATCAATCTTGCGAATTGGGCAGCCCATCGAAAAGTGTGATGAACTGGAACTCACATGCGACCCTTGGGCCTTGCACGGCTCGTAAGCCAAGATGATCTCCGCCGGAAAAACGATCGCGGGTGAAGACGGAGATCTGGGAGTGCTCCTCGACTTGCTTCTGACCATACACGACACCGCGGTGGAGCAGCCCGCACCGAAACTCCCGCGAATCCGTAAATGGGTAAACCTAGCTCCTCGTTCCTTGACCGATGACAAAGGGAGTTATTGCGGCTAAGTCCAGGTCGCCATTGGCCGAGACATTGGAAGCTAGTACGGAGTGGGCGACAGTTGCCGCTGGCAAATCAGCACCCGAAGCCCTTGCGGCATTCATGACAAGATCCATATCTTTGCTCATCAGCCGCAGTGGGAATTCCGGAGAGTAGTCGCCGTTCCTTATCTTCTGGAACTTTCCTACGAATGCTGGAGGTATTACTGCCGTCTTAGATAAGACATCGAGCAGAACGTTCCGATCGATTTGCAGATGCTCTCCCAACGAAACTGCTTCGGCAATCGCCTGCATATCAACGCCGAGGAGAAGGTTGACGACGAGTTTCATTAGGATACCCGATGAACCAGGTCCGATTAAGAACCACTGCTTCGCGATGGACTCGTAAATAGGAACGCATTGCTCAAAGGTCTCCTGGTCACCACCAGCCAGCAGTGTGATCGTCCCCGCCTCGACCGCAGGCGTTGATCCGGAGATAGCCAAATCGAGGAAGCGAACGCCTCGGGTGGATGCTTTCTGGTGGAGAAGGCGCGATAGTTCCGGCGAGATGGTGCTCATTTCAAGGATGATGGTTCCTGGCTTTGCAATTGAAAAGACGCCATCTTTCTCGAAATAGACGGACCGAACAGCCGCGTCATCAGTCAAGGAGGAGAGAATCACATCCGAATCAGCGACGAGCTTCGCAACTGATGCAGCAATCGCTATCCCCTCGTGGCTTAGCACATCTGCCGGTTCTGAACTACGGTTCCATGCTCGGACATTCCAGCCTGCTGAATGTAAGCGTCGGGTAAGCCGACTCCCCATGAGTCCCAGCCCAATGAATCCCATTTGGGCCGTGCGTTTATCGAGTGCGGTTACCAGCATCGCTTTCACGTTATCTCCTCGCGTCTATTTGTCGTTGCGCACCTTGGCAGCGCTGACCTATTCGTACGACTGGCCCCGGCAGCTGCAGTCGGTCAGTTCAGAACGTCTCGATCATCCCGGGGCTGACGGTTGGCCGAGGCACTGAGTTGGACCCTGCTTCTCAATAGCTAAGAGCATTTGTACTGCCAAGCCGCTGCCGAAGAACATCCTGCGATGTATTTGAATCTTGGAGAGTTATTCGCACTGCTGCGCGGTATGTCAAATACCGTCAGAAGCGCCAGTCGAAATGTCGACACGGTCCGAAAATTTTCGACACATCGATTTTGTCGCGTGCCTCGCGTAACGCATGGCCCTCGCGCATCTGCATTCGTCAGCGCTGATGGCTCTTCTTGCTAGGACAACTAGGGCTTCGAGATGTGATCTGACTGCGATTCGCGCGTGAGATCACCAAGTGAGAACGAACTCTTTCCGTCACAGTATGTGACGGTGCCCTAGCCTCAATGATCGTTCGCTGTCCCCGGGAGGGGTCGGTTCGGAGTACTCATGCGGCTCGCCTTGGAGACCCGGCCGGGAAATCCCCAGCCTCTGCATCTTTCCGATCAGCGTAGTCCGCTTCAGGCCAAGTTTGGCCGCTGCACCGCTCGGGCCACCGATCACCCAACCGGCTCCTTCAAGTGTGTGCAGAATCAGGGTGCGTTCGGTGTCTCTAAGAGTAGCTGCCCTCGGCGAGATGGAGACAGTCTGAGTTCCAGCAGCAGGCAACGGATTGGGAAGCACGCTAGAGCTGGAAAGAATCACAGCACGTTCGATCAGGTTCTGCAGTTCGCGGATATTACCCGGCCAGTTGTACGAGCTGAGTGCAGACATGGTTTCCGGAGGAATGTCGTCGATTTGCTTGCCGCACCGGCGGCCGAGAATCTCGACAAAATGCGTCACGAGCGCCGGGATGTCTTCGCGGCGTGCCCGCAAAGGTGGCAGCATGAGCGGAAACACATTTAAACGGTAGTAGAGGTCGCTACGAAACTCGCCACGCTTCACCATGTCCGCCAGATCACGGTTCGTAGCGGCGACCAGCCGAATGTCCATCCGGTAAGTCCGAGTACTGCCGAGACGTTCGAACTCCTGTTCCTGCAGGACGCGCAGTAGTTTGGGCTGCAGCGCTAATGGAAGATCGCCCACCTCGTCCAGGAAAAGCGTGCCTTTGTCGGCCATTTCGAAACGGCCAATCTTTTGGTCTATGGCCCCGGTGAAGGCGCCTCTTTCGTGCCCAAAAAGCTCACTTTCGAGCAACTCCAGGGGAATCGCAGCGCAATTCAATTTTACGAACGCACGTCCGCATCGCGAGCTGAGGTTGTGAATTGCGCGCGCGATCAGCTCCTTGCCAGTGCCTGTCTCACCGTTGATAAGAACCGTGGAATCCGTGGGCGCCACGAGTTCGGTCTGTTCAAGCACCGCTTCGAGAGCTGCGCTCTTGCCTATGATCTGCTCGAATCTGCGCCGATCATGCTCCTGGTCACCGGATCCGAACCTTTCGAAAGCTTCCACAGAGTGCCCTCCCGTGTCTCGCGTGCACGCTACGTTGCCGGCGTTCAGATCTTCAGAGCCACTCGAACACTCTCGATCAGGACTTCGTCGTTGAAGGGTTTTGCCAGGAACTCCACTGCGCCTGCTCTCAACGCCTGCATCCGCAATTTTTCGTCGCCGTGTGCTGTTATGAAGATGATCGGAATCCTGCAACGTTCAGCGTTCAGCTTGGCCTGTAATTCCAGACCAGAGATACCTGGCATGCGTATATCCGCGATAAGGCATGCAGCCTGGTGCTGTTGGCCGGACTCCAGGAAATCCTCCGCGGAGGCGAACGCTTGTGCCGGCAATCCGACCGCTTTCAGCAGACCCTGCAAAGAACTGCGTACCAAATCATCATCATCGACAATCGCTACCATATCGGCTTTCCCTTGAGCGCCTTAATAGAACCTAGCAATATTGCGGCAACCCGCGCAATCATGCTTTGGTATATGGCTCTAATACCTTGCTCAGAGAGGCCGCTTAAGCTCTGCGAGGCGGTACTTGAAAAGCGATACTTAGAACGATTAGAACGGGACGATTGCTTCAATGGAAATGTTGTGTCTAAGAGCGCCGGGATCAGGTTACCTATCGCCGGGCGGAAGCTCAAGCTTCGCGGCCATTCTGACTAAGTCTGCTAGCGATTCAGCCTGCATCTTCAGCATCACGTGCCCGCGCTGGATCTTCACGGTGACTTCACTGGTTCCGAGCTCAAAAGCTATTTCTTTATTGAGCATGCCCGAAGCCACTCGGTCCATGACCTCGCGCTCGCGTGTGGTTAACGACTCGTAGCGTCTTCGCAACTCGTCAAGCTCACTCTGCTGTTGGAGCACAACCCGGTCTCGGTCCAATGCCTGATGGATCGCGTCCAGCAAGTCCTGATCCCGGAAGGGCTTGGTCAGGAACTCCACCGCACCGGATTTCATGGCCTTCACAGTCATCGGAATATCTCCATGACCGGTGATGAAGATGATAGGAATCCGGGGGCCTTCGTTAGCCAGCTCCCGCTGGACGTCCAGACCGTTGACTCCAGGAAGTCTCACGTCCAGAACCAGGCAACTTGGCCTCTCTGGACGCTTGCTACGCAGGAAGGCTTGCGGCGTTGCGAAGGACTCAGACCGTAGACCCACGGACTTCAGCAGGCCCTGGATGGACGCACGTACGTTGGCGTCGTCATCGATGACGAACACCGTTGGAGCGGCTACGCTCGTCATTCCTGTACCTCGGGTTTGGTGGGTAGGGTGAAATGAAAACTTGCGCCGCGCGGAGCGTTGCCAGCGGCCCACAAGGTACCGCCATGCGATTCAATAATGGAGCGGCTGATGGTCAGTCCCATCCCTGTTCCCTGAAGCTTCGTGGTAAAGAACGCGTCGAAAATGTGGTTCGCCTGTTGCGGGGGCAGTCCCACGCCGGTGTCGCTGACGGAGATCAACAGTTGACCATTCTCCGATTGCCGCGACTTGATCGTAAGTTCGCAGCCGGCGTTCATCTCCTTCATGGCATCGATGCCATTGAGCATGAGGTTCATGAAAACCTGCTGCAGCTGCACACGATCGCCCGTGACCTGAGGAAGATCTTCCGCCAGATCCGTCCGGACTGATACGGAAGACCGCGATAACTGGCTGCGCAGGAGGGCGATCGTCTCTCGAATAAGATCGTTTACATCCACCAGCTCCCGTTGCGGAGTACCTTTCTTAAAGAGCAGGCGGACCCGGCTAATGATTTCCGCCGCACGCGTTCCGTCATTGACGACTCTCATTGCAGCGGCGCGCGCCTCCTCGAGATTGGGGCGATCGCGGTTAATCCATCGCAGGCAGGTGTTGGCGTCTGTGATTGCTGCGGCAATGGGCTGATTCACTTCGTGCGCCAGGGAGGCAGTGAGTTCCCCCATGGTCGTCACCCTGCTGACGTGTGCGAGATCCGCCTGCGCCTGACGCAGCGCTTCTTCGGCCCGCTTACGTTCGGTCACGTCCATGATTGTGCCGATATACTCCACGAGGTCGCCAGAGTCGTTAAAGACGGGATGGGCGACGCTGTGGACGTGCTTTATCGATCCGTCGGGAATAATCATTCGGTGGTCGAACTCAAAATCGGTCTTCTCGGCCCGGGCCCTGCCAACCGTTTTATCGATGAAGGGCCGGTCCTCAGGATGAACGCTCTCCCGAAACGCTTCCGGGGTCAGTTTCTCTTTATTGGGATCGCGACCGAGGATTCGAAACAACTCCGGCGAGGCAAAGATAGCTCCTGAGGAGACATTGAGTGTCCAACTGCCCATACGGCCTAGCCTCTGGGCCTCGTGTAAATTGGCCTCGTTGTGCCGCAACTTCCCTTCGGCCTGCTTTCGATCGTCTATATCGGTCGCCGCGAGATACCAACGAGTGATGCGTCCCTGTTCATCTGGTACCGCGCTATAGCGGAAGAGAAACCAGCGGTACTCCCCGTCTTTTCTCTTTAACCGCCCTTCGGTCTCGTGTGGGGACCTGCTTAAGAATTTGCTTTCAGTTTCGCTCCTCATGCGTCCCAAGTCATCTGGATGAAAGAAACTGCCAGGGGCGGAATTCCGCCACTCCTCAAGCGTGAGGCCGTAATACTCGAGTGCGGCCTGATTGATAGAAAGACGGCTACGATCGGGTCCTAGCACAGCGATATGCATGGGCGCTAGATCCAGCATCTGCCGAATCTCTATTTCCTGCTCCCGGACTTTCTCTTGGGCCTTCTTACGCCCTGTAACGTCCTCGCAGGCGATCAAGAGAACCCGCTTGTTCGCTCGAAAGACAGCTCTGGCTGTTTCGCGAACCCAAATCACCGATCCATCCTTGCGCACTTTGCGGAGTTCCCAACTCATCGATTGGCCGAGGTGTTTCAGGCACAGGGCGACATTCCCTTTGACCTGTTCGCGATCGGGCTCATAAAATACCTCGAGAACCGGCCGGCCAACTAACTCATCGACTGTGTAGCCCAGTTGCTCAGCGCCAAATGGGTTGACGGCCATAACGATGGTCTCAGCATCAAGCATGAAGTACATGGTTGGGTTGTTCTCAAAGACATCGCGCCATTGCTGCTCGCTGGTCCGCAGTGCATCCTCTACTTGCTTTGCCGCAGTCACGTCCATCACAGCTCCAACAAATTCAATGCTGCCCGATTCATCGCGTAAGCCGCGAGCCACGACATGGACATACTTCACAAAACCATGCGGCATCACGGTGCGATATTTGAGGTCGAAACTTTTCCCATCCTGCGACGCGCGCTCGAATGTTCGTTTCAGTAGGGCCGCGTCTTCCGGATGAACCCTTTGGAGAACGAGTTCCAGGGTCGGTTTCGTGGTTCGGTCGTATTGAAAGATTCGAAAAGTTTCATCTGACCAGATGATCTCGCCCGTGGAGACGCTCCAGCCGAAGCTCCCCGTATGGCTGAGTCTTTGCGCTTCCGCCAAAAACGCCTCACTCCTCCGAAGTGCGTCTTCTGCACTCTTTCGGCTCTCTATATCAGAGAGAGTTTCTTCGGCCGAGTTGCGAGCCCTGAACACCACATAGGTGATGACTGCTGAGGTTGCTAAAAAAGCGACGATGGCCGCTACATTGAGCGACTCGCTTACCCACAACGAAAGGATTGGTGGCGCAAAAACCGCCATGAACGAGGCAATGGAGGATGAAAGGAAGCTGCCTTGTACTGACACCAGAACGTTAAAAATCAGATATATGCAAGCAGTCGTAGCGAAACTCATAGGGATCCGGAAGCAGACGAACGTGAGCCATGCGAGCAATGCATCCGGGCAAACATTGGGCTACTGCACGCCGCAATCTGTCGTTTTGATTTTCAGCATGGCACCCACCCCTGCCGCATGTGCTGATGAAATTGTATCCGTTGCCGCTGCAGTGCGGTAGGACATGCATCCTCGTCAAAGACGAACATCGTGGCAGCGCCTGCGTGGTTGGTAGGCTGCTCGGCTAGCCATCGACTACCTTTGCGAGGAGAATCGAGGTCTCCACCGGTCCACGCCTTTAGCGTTGGGACGACCAGGGATGCAACAGGCGGCGGTCTTATATAGGAGGGCAATGTCGCTGGCTAGCGTAGCCCGTCGCATGTAATCCCAATCGAGTTTCCCTTTCAGGGGAATGATCATGCGCGAATTGAAGTGCTCGAGCTCATCGTCAGGAATGAATTGAAGCATTTCCTCTTCACGACGGAAGGCCAAAGTTGCTGCTCCGGTTAGACCAGGCCGAACTGGCAACGTCCTCACGTCCGTATGATGTGGTAACCGAGGGCGGGGCCCAACGAGGCTCATATCACCGCGCAAAACATTTATGAGCTGTGGCAGTTCATCCAGCTTGTGTTTGCGCAAGAAGCGACCGCACTTGGTGACCCGTGGATCGCCACGCTTCGTCATCAAAGGACCATCGCGCTGGGTCGTAAGGTCCATGGTCCTGAGTTTATAGACCGTAAAGAGCCTTCCATCCTTCCCCACCCGTGTTTGCCGGAAAATCACCGGACCATGGGATTCCACGAAGACGGCAAGCGCACTCAGAAGCAAGAAGGGCCAGCACAGCAAAAAAGTTAGGAGGGCAACTGAGAAATCTAAACAGCGCCTAGCGTTTGATACGCTCCACGAGCTAGGTTCCGCGAAGGACACGGAAAATCCGTAGACGCTCGAACTTTTCCCCTGAATGACACGCTCCGGGACGCGCTCGCGGCCAAAAATGGCTATCTGTTCAAACAGCGAGAAATTTTGAAGTACAACTGGCCCACGTGGCCCACCCGTGCGTGAATTCTGGTTATCGCCCTCTAGGTGGCCTGCAGAGCTAGTTAACGTCTTCTCATTCATCATTCTTTTCTCTCGTCTCACCTGATCGCGGTGTAATGCGATTGCATCCCTTGGCTTCGATGTCCCCGTTTTTATCAAGCACTTACAGTGCCATGCGGGCCCAGCTGCGCACATCAGAGTGTTCGGTTCAGAATGACTGCAACGCGACGACTAATTTGAGGACGTCTTGATGCTTGCGCTCACGTCACCAATCAGAATGATTGTATTCGCAGGTTGCGCGGAGATGTGATGGTCTTTGAATTTGGCTCGAAGCGCAATCTCAAGCTTCGGCATTACGACGGCTTTCTATATGCGTTTACGAAAGCCCCGTCCACCGAAAGCTCTCGTGATCCGTGATGTGCTCGTGCTACGTCGCTTTCTTGGCGCATGGGTAAAACTCGATGACTTTGGCCGGTTGTGATTGCGAAACAGAAGTCACTCTTCTTCGGAGGTGGGCCGGAATGTAGAACTCAATTACTTGCGTCATAACAGCTCCTCTCTGTGTTGAGAAAGCTTTGCACTTCGAGTGCTGCGAACAACTCCCACTTTGCGTGACCCTGGCCCACCTGCACTCTGATCGAGGACAAAATTGTTCACTCGGACCGTCGCCAGGAGTGCCTTACATCCCACGCTTCACACTTGCCGGGAAGGACCATGGAGCCGTCCTAAGAAATTCTGAACCTGAGATTGTTCGTCAGGCCTGCAAGATCTCGTCGGCATGAGCGTAGGCAACATCGGTGTTTGCCAAACGTTTTAGCGCCAGTACGCGGGCAATCTTGACATCACGCCGCGAGCATCCAAGCAGAATCGAGCATTCTTGCTCGGACCGCCCTTCGAGAATCGACATGACGAAGACAAAACGCTCGAAAGCACCGAGTGCGAGAATTGCGGCGAGAGAGTTATTCTCTGTCCACGTTGCCGGTCCTTTGCAACTCACGAACGACAGTCTATCCGTGTGCTCCCACACAGGCATGATCATCTGGATTGCATACTTGAGAACCGCCTGCCGGGCCGATAAACGCGCCCAATTCACGAAAACATCCGTCTCCTCCACGCACTCTCCCATCGCGGAGACAAAACATTGCTGAGCCTTGTCATTATCTGCGGTTAGCAAGAGCGAGAGCAGGTATAAACTGTCCATCTCTTCGGTAAATACTTTGCAGAAGTCGGTCTTGGTTGCGTATGAGACTGCTGTTTCGTTAACCGAGTGTATTGGCTCCAGCATAGTCACCTCTTTTTTTCGTAGTCGATCCAGTAAGTTAATTGCTTTTATAGACCATGTTCGGAGGTAGAAGAGCTATGACCCCAGTCCGCGCTGGTCAACGTCCCAGACTGCTCTGGACGTGCAGAATGAATGAGTTTCAGCTCGTCCGGCGCAGCTTGGCTCGCTGCACGTTCCTGGGGACGCCGTTCGCCCGCCATTGGGTTAGCACGAGCGAAGCGTATAAATACATCATTTGCCGTTTCCGGGATGCGAGTATTGGGCCTGTGAAGCTGGCGGATTGCGTTTGAGGCAAGCTTCGTAAGTAGAAAGCGGTTTGAAACATAGGTCATTGCGCCAAAAACTAGGTCAGAACGCATCGTATCCTCCCAAAGTATCGAACTTGATTCTGTGGCTCGATACCCTTCAATACCTTCAATGGCCTTAGAGCATTCGCAATGCCAAAGACGGCGCAAATGAAATTTCCTCCGATGTAGCTGACTTCAAAAGTTTTCTTCTGTGGACCTTGCAGTGTGTTTCACAAATCATCCGAGCTGTCAGTCGAAATCTCGACAGGTTGAAAGACTTTCGACAGTTCGCTTTTGTGACAGAACGAATGGGATCGTTCTATGCAGCCCCCGGCCACCGGTTGAGGAGTTACGTGGCGAAGCTCCGCTGTGATTGTTTGAGACTTTAAGTTGTGGCTCTCAGGGAAAGCGATGACTTCTTCGGCAGTAATGGATGAGGCTCTCCTCATCTGAACCAGAAATCGTTTACCCACGATCATATGCACGGTAAACCGTGCGTTTTGGTCATCTCTCTTTTTCTTTCTCTGTTGAAGAACCGGTGCGCACGAATGCTGCTCATTTCAGCAGAGTTGCCTTGCATTTTTCAGGGTATTCGGAGATGAAATCTCCTAAGGGAGATGGCCAACCGATCCTCTAGCCTAGCCACTTTGGGTTTTTTGCTGTGCCGTCGAAGTGGGCTGTTGTTTTGAATAGTTCGAAACGGCCATCCGCGGCCGCGTCCTGGGTCCGATGAAGCAATTCCGCGATCTGCTCCTGTGTCATGGGCCGGAATGTCTTCACAGCGGTCAGTGCTTGTTCCATGACCGGCATCGAGTCTATCCCCGTAATCACCACGGAAACCGGCTGCGTCAAAGAGTAGTGCAGAGCGTCGATAGGCTCAACCGTCTTGCTATTGAGAATGAAGTGGTCCCCAAAGGTCTTCATCGCGAGGACCGCGATCCCTTGCTGGACTGCGACAGGCATTACCTCTCTGGCAAACGACCGGAAATGTGCGTCCATGACATTGATCGGCATCTGCACCGTGTCGAAATGGAAGCTGTGCTTCTGCGCCATGGCAAGCATGCGGAGATGCACCGCGGGATCCTTATGACCGGTAAACCCGATGTAGCGAATCTTTCCTGCCTCACGTGCAGCAATGGCTGCCTCAAGCGCTCCCCCCGGCGCAAAGATGCGGTCCGGGTCCTCCATTCGAATGACTTCGTGGAACTGGACTAGATCGATGACGTCGGTCTGCAATCGCCCGAGAGACTGCTCGAGTTGAAGGTTGTAGGCCTCTTTGGTCCGGCCGTCCATCTTTGTCATCAGGAAAACCTTGCTGCGATAGCCGTCTCGCAACGCTTGGCCCATGCGGATTTCGCTGATGCCGTCGTTGTAGTCCCAGCAGTTGTCCATGAAGGTAATGCCGCGGTCGATCGCACTTCGCATGAGGCGGACACTTTCAGCGGAATCTGCCTGCTTTCCAAGGTGATAGCCGCCCAATCCGATCACCGAAACTTTCTCTCCAGTGCGCCCCAGGTCGCGGTATTCCATGTCGGGCGACATCGGACGGGAGATTCGTTTGCCGGCGTCGGCCGCGGTTTGCGCTCGTCCGGCAGTTCCTGAAGTCGCGAATGCGGTCACGGCGACGGCAGCCGACTTAATGAAATCTCTACGTTCCACGAACATCTCCTCGCGAGGGTAGAACTACTGGGCCAGAACCAGCTCCAACTGCGGGGCGGAGATGGGCTTGCCTTCGGGAAAGTAGGCGTTCAGTACATATTGCTCAAGCATGCGCTGAGTATTGAAATATGGCCCATTGAGCGCAATCGTTGACCGCATGATGTGCTGCCATTCATCCTGCCGCTTATAGAAGAGTGGCAGGATCACCTGCTCCAGATGCTCGTAGAGGAAGTTAGCTTCACCAACCTCTTCATCGTGGTCCCGGATCGCCCAACCGGTGACGCCTTCGATCCATCCCTCGATCCACCAGCCATCCAGAACGCTAAGGCTCGGCACGCCATTGAGTGCCGCCTTCATGCCGCTGGTTCCCGAAGCTTCATACGGACGCTTCGGCGTGTTCAGCCAGAGATCTACGCCGCCCGTAAGCAGCGCGCCCAAAGACCAGTCATAGTTCTCCAGATAGACGATCTTGAGGTCGTCGGAGCTGAGCTGTTTAGCGAAGTCCATGACCCGCATGATCTTCGCCTTTGCCGGATCGTCGGCCGGGTGTGCCTTTCCGCTGAAAAGGATCTGGAGGCCGCCCAGTTCCCTCGCCACGCGTTGCAGCCGGTCCGGGTCAGTGAAGAGCAGGTCGACGCGTTTGTACGTCGCCGCACGGCGCGCAAAACCGATGGTGAAGATGTCCGGACGCAATTCCAGACCAGTTCGATTCTTGACCTCAGCAATTAGAGCCCGCTTGGCTTCAAGATGCGCCGCTGCAATCTCGCTCCCGGGAACGTCGATGATGTAGCGCAGTTTCAGATTGTCCTCCCTCCAGCGGGGAAGATGACGGTCGAATGTTGCCTGGAATGCCGGTGCGGTCCACGTTGCTGCGTGTACCCCGTTGGTGATGGCGTCGATCTTGTAATCAGGGAACATCTCGCGTGAAACTTTGCCATGCTGCATCGCTACGCCGTTCACGTAACGGGCGAGGCGCAGCGCGATGTAGGTCATATTCAGCAGGCCGTCATGGCAACCGCCGATTCGCTCGATAAGGTTTGTCCGCTCACTGCCCAGAATGCGGAGGCTCTGCTCCATCGAGAAGCGATCGTGCCCTGCCGGAACCGGCGTATGTGTGGTAAAGACGCAATGCTGGCGCACACCTTCCAAGTCGTCGTCCGTTGCCTGCTCCAGGCTTCTGTCCTGTAACTCCCGTTCCAGCAATGCGATCGTCAGCAGGGCCGCGTGCCCTTCGTTCATGTGGTAAACCAGCGGCTTCCATTCGAGCGCTTCCAGCATGCCTGCGCCGCCGATCCCAAGGACGAGCTCCTGCCGCAATCTGTAGTCTCCGTCCCCACCATATAGATGGTCGGTGAGTTCCCGATCCCGCGGATCGTTTTGTTCGAGATCCGTATCGAGCAGGTAGATTGGAATCGTGTGACCAGTCACGCCCTCCATGTCATAGCGCCAGGCTCGAATCGCAACCGGACGATCCTCAATGAACACCGTAATGACCGGTTCCTCCGGGATCAGCTCGCTTTCCAGATTCCAGGGCTGGTCCTCCTCGGTCTGCACGCCGTTCGCATCCAGACTCTGCTTGAAATAGCCTTTGCGGTGCGCCAGCGTGACCGCGACTAGCCGAAGACCCATATCAGCCGCGGCCCTGAGAGTGTCGCCGGCCAGCACGCCAAGACCTCCACTATAAGTAGGGATCGAAGGGCTGATTGCGATTTCCATCGAAAAGTACGCGACGCTCCCGCTGTCTCCTGGATATTCCCATGAAGAGAACAGCGGCCATTCATTAAACAGCATCTCCTGTTTCATAAATAATTCTCAGACCTTGCTCTTAAGAAGTGTGACTCATGCCGATCTCGCTACCCGTGATCGAACATTCTGTGGAAGGCTGGCTCAGTTCGACAAACGGAATCAGCTGAGCTAACAGATCTGGCTGGACTCGCACGCAAATGCCAGTGCCGCCTACAAGCTCCAGTCTGCCGCCTATTTTTGGATCCACGCCGAGAGGCCTTCCTTTAGGGCTCTGCAGCTTCCTCTCAATCCTTCTGCTCTCCATGCGACACCTAAAGCATGCAAGATGAGGTGATCTCCGAGACTCAACTCATTGGGATTTGAGACGGCTTGAAATGCGTAGTGAACGTTATCACTCTGTGTGACACACCAGGATTCGTGACGAACGATTCCCTCGCAGTACACACAGGCTGACTCCGCGCTATATTGATTGCTGCAGTGCAACGGGAGTTGGTTTTGTGGCGGCATTGGTCACTCCTGTGGCCGGGGTTGATGGACTGGATTAGAAGACGCTCTTGCCTCTTGTACTGCGCAACGTTGTTCGTCCTCTCTCATCAGTCTTAAGAGCCCCGACTCGGCATCGGGTTCTGTGGTTCTTAACGTGCAATTTCAGGGCCAATCTGGATCGGACCGTAGAGACTCCAGTGAGACTACGTCAAACTCGCTGCCAGACAGGAGTTTCAAGGCCAATCTGGATCGGACCATAGAGACTCCCCTGGTACCCCACGTGTTGGATCAAAGCACAGAGAGTGTCTGTATCGTGGCACTTCTGTTGTTCGTCTGGTTCATGAGAGGCGACGTCTTGACTGACTTGTCCTAAACAATAGTTTTCAAGCGGCCTTACCAACAGCACACTTACTGTCATTCAGCCCGGGAATATCCGCTTTGACGTGCTCGGCGATCTTTTTCATCTCGATCGAATCAACCTTAGCTCCTCTGCCTCAAGGAAGCGTCGCTCTGTGTCGCAGGCCGCATGCGAGTGTCCGGGGGACGTCCCCCGGCACTGAACGTATTTCGACGCACTCAGAGATCAGGCTGAGCTTCACGGACCGTGCGCACAATTTGATTACCGGTACACTGCTTTGCTTCCTTACTATGCGCATGCGTGTCCTGATCTGACGTCATCTCGTCAATCCATGTCGAACCTTCGACAGCAGTTGTGGCAAATTAAACGGTTGCGGCCGATCCCACTGATTTTAAAGAGGCACAAAGGATGAGCGAAGGGCGACCGCTTGGCGCCAGTTCAATCGGTCCTAGGCCTTCGCTCTCCATTGGGGTACTGGGCAGAAGCCCGCGGTTGGGTGGATACCGCGGGCTTTCTGGTTATTGAGATTTACTTCGCCCCAGCTAGCTCTTTGACAGAAATGCCAAGAGCCTTGGCAACGCCTTCCCCATAGCCAGGATCGGCTTTGTAGAAGTGCTGCAGCTGGCGTTCCTGGATCTGGCGAGGAGTAGGCGAGAGACTCGCCGCGAGATTGCCGACAAGGCGCTCGCGCTGCTCGCGCGTCATCAGCCGGAAGAGGTTGCCGGCCTGGGTATAGTAGTCGGAGTCGTCGCGATGGTTGTGACGCGCGACGGTTCCGCTCACTTCCTTGGGCCGCTCGAGGTAGCGCTTGTCTTCGGCGGGTCCACCGAAGCTGTTGGGTTCGTAGTTGGGCGAGGCTCCACCGTTATCGTCGAAGCGCATCTGCCCGTCGCGGTTGTAAGTGGCGAAGGGACACTGTGGGCGATTGACGGGCAGTGAGTCGTAGTTAACGCCAAGGCGATAGCGGTGCGCGTCAGGGTAAGAGATCAAACGCCCCTGGAGCATCTTGTCCGGCGAATAGCCCATACCAGAGACGATATTGCGCGGCTCGAAAGCTGCCTGCTCGACTTCAGCGAAATAGTTGACCGGGTTGCGGTCGAGCGTCATCTCGCCGACCTCGACGAGCGGGTAGTCGCCATGCGGCCAGACTTTGGTCAGGTCGAATGGGTTGATGTGGTAGGTTTCCGCGTCGGCTTCGGGCATGATCTGGATGCAGACACGCCACTTGGGAAAGTTACCTTTGGCGATGGAGTCGAGCAGATCGCTCTGCGCGAAATCCATGTTTACTGACTTCATCTGATCGGCTTCTTCGCGCGTGAAATTCTTAATTCCCTGTTTGGTCTTGAAGTGCCACTTGACATAGAAGAGCTCGTTTTTGGCGTTGATGAGCGAGAAGGTGTGGCTGGAATAGCCGTTCATGTGGCGATAGCCGTAAGGCGTGCCGCGGTCGCTGAATAGAATGGTGACCTGATGCAGCGACTCGGGTGAAAGCGACCAGAAATCCCACATCATTGTAGGCGACTTGAGGTTGGTTTGCGGATCGCGTTTCTGGGTGTGGATGAAGTCGCCAAACTTGAGCGGGTCGCGGATGAAGAAGATAGGCGTGTTGTTGCCAACCACGTCCCAGTTGCCTTCTTCGGTGTAGAACTTGACGGCGAAGCCGCGCGGATCGCGTTCGCTATCGGCGGAGCCCTTTTCGCCGCCCACTGTAGAGAAACGGATGAACAAAGGCGTGCTCTTGCCGACTTTTTCAAAGAGCTTGGCGCTGGTCCACTTCGCCATGTCCGGGTTGGTACAGACGAGATGGCCGTAGGCTCCCGAACCTTTGGCGTGCACAACGCGTTCGGGAATGCGCTCGCGGTTGAAGTGGGCCATCTTTTCAAAGAGAAGAAAATCTTCAAGAACTACTGGGCCGCGCGGGCCAACGGTGATCGAGTTCTGATTGTCACCAACGGGACGCCCTGCGTCCGTTGTCATCCTCTTGCGTACTTCTTCAGCCATGTGATTCTCCAGGTCGTGAAGCTAAGCGGTTGGTTGTATGGATGGAAACCGGACCTGCTCCCGAGCGGGGCGAGCAAATCCGGACAGATCGCGAACGGACTGACGGACGCCGGCAAGCCGCGGTGCACTACCGACGCGGGTAAAAGCACGCTACCTATGGTTAGATAGCCTCTGCCGTTATCCTCGTGTCCCGAACGGTCGCTTCGCGAAATCTAATTGACATATCTTTCTGCACAATGGCTACAGATGATTCATGTTGACTGAACGTTTCGCATGAATTGCGATTTGCGTTCCTGGCGATAGAGGACTTCCGCGATACCCCCAGTGTTTTACTTCCTGCTTACAATGTGTTTGCCAAGTAGGTGTGAAACCGAATTGCCAAATTCCTGCACGTCGGATGAACTCCACTTAGCGACGCGCACCCCGGCTCCTCAGAAAGCCAATCCGAAGTGCATAGCGAATGAGACGTCGTTCGTCCCAGGCGCGTTTGTCGGCCGATTGAAACGGACTGGCAAGTCCGCCTCAACGAAGTAAGCTTTGAATAGGCCGTGGCCCTTGATGGGAAAACTTTTGTTAACCAAGGGCGTAAATCCCACTGTCGGTGCGTTTACGACGAATGCCGCGCGTAATCCCACCGCCCAGCCGTGTCCCAGACCATATATAAGACCGGGATGAACAGTGAGAGTAGTTTGACGTGTCCCCGTTGAATTGTATTGTGGGATAAATTCCATGTCGAAGGCGGTGCGACCGCCTCCCTTGACGGTGATTCCAATCGGAAATCCAACCGCAGGCGTGTCTGCCAGAGACGTGGTCTTGCCTGAGGAGTCTGTCACAAGCGGGAGGACGAAGCCGATATGTCCGCCCAAAGTCGGCCCCCGTTCTTCTTGTTGCTGTTGCGCCAACAGTACTTTGCCTGGCAGGGTCGCCGCCAGCACTGCCACTACAATCCATGCTCTTCTCATTGCTCTTTCACTGCTCCTTTTTGAATCCTCTCGGTAATCCGAGGTCGCGTTAGCATTCAGTTACTGTTACTATTTGCCCGCCTCGTGCGGCCCACGAAGCGAATCAAATGTGACAAACTAGCGGAGTCGGAGGCCTAAGAAACCTTGCGGGCAGCCAGTCGCGTAGATTCCGCTTGCGGTTGAGGAACATCCTCGGCTGCATTGAGTGCCTTGAAAGCGCCCGCCGCCACTGCGGCGCCTGCAAAATCAGCAACGAGGTAAATCCAGATATTCGCCCAGGACGACAGCCCGAGAACGGAGATGCCCACCGCGACCGCTGGGTTGAACGCCCCACCGGAGATGTTGCCGACGGAAAACGCCCCCACGAGCACCGTGAATCCGATTGCTAGCCCGTAAAATGAATTGCCCGACGTACCCTTGGCTGTAGCGACGTTCAGCACGACGTAAACGAGCGCAAAGGTGAAAAGAAACTCTGCCAAAAGCGCGGGTATAGTCGCCGGTTGGAGCGGTGCAACAGCGGCCCCTCCCTTTAGGAACTTGACGGCAACTGCCGCCAGTGCGGCCCCGATGACCTGAGAGATCATGTAGGGCGCTACGTCTTTGGCCTCGCACTTCCCGCGCAGCCAGACGCCCAGCGTGACGGCCGGATTGAAGTGCGCTCCGGAAATATGACCGCCCGCAAAAATCATCACCATGAGGGCAGAACCGATGGCCAGTGGGGCCAGTGGCCCGGCACCGTGGCCGATGACTGTGCACCCAATGGTCAACACCAGGAAAAAGGTCCCGATGAATTCAGCGACGTACTTGTTCATGACCTACCCCCTTCGACTCTCTCTGCTTTGGTGTACTTGCTGATATCATAGGTAACTACTACAGTGTCTATTGCACGCAAACCGTTGTTCCGGTTGTCGACAGAGACGCCGAGTGCTGTGGTGAACTTCCTATCCATATGTCCTCTCCGGTGCTTGGTCTTTGAGCTGGTCTCAAAACAGCGCCAGCCCGATTTTTCGATTGCGCCCGAAACTGATCGTTCGAACTCAGAAACGAAGAATTCACGATCAGATCGCAGAAGTTGGAACTGTTGCAACCGCATGAATCGCTCGCACACGTCGACCTTGACCGTGACTCACCTCAACCCCGTCTTGTGCGCAAATCCGTTAACAAATGCACCTGACAGTGTTGCTCGGTCTGTTCGTCTGCCATTTGTTCGCGTTTTTTGCTTTCGGTCTGTCGGATTCGGAATGGCGAGCTGAACGTTACAGTTCAGACCGCCATATCTCGGCGACTCTCTGTTGCATTCTCACAATATGCACTTGCTATGCCAAACTGATCTTTCAGTTTTGTCGGTTCGGGAGCGTTGATTCTGTGTCGTTTTCTCCGATCCTGTTGAGCGCGAGGCCCCTCAATCGGTGACGTGGAGAAGACACTGGTGTCCAGCACATGACGGAGTGATGCCGACGTTTGGATCCTCACTAAACGTCAAATGTCCTCTGAAGGAATTTACGGACGCGACTCTGCCTTCTTTACGAATCCCATATGCTTTCTTCACCACGTGGCTGGTGACTGAAATTCCAAGATTCATTGCTAGGCGGCAACGTCATGCTCGCAGGTTCGACCCGGTCTCGCGCGATCTCCCGCAGCCGCACACCTCATGCGACGATCGACGTTTAAGATAATGTGTAGTGGAGAAAATCTAACGCGGTAGGTAATGCGGAACAGAATGAAATCTGCCTACGGATTAGAAATTCCCGAGAGCATTCGAGAACTGGTAGACCCCAAACGTTGTGCACTGATCGTGTACGACATGCAAGTGGGGATTGTTCGACAAATCAAAGATGGCGCCGTGATCACGGCGCGGGTAAAGCAAGTGCTGGATATGGCGCGGAGAGCTAACATCCGCGTGTTTCATACTCGGCATCTTTCTTTGCCGAGACAGCTGATGGGCGCGTTCCAATTTCGGCAGGCGATGTCATGGCAGCGCGTAGACGATCCTGAGAGAGTGCAGCCCTGGTTTCTGCGCGATAGTCCCGCATTTCAGATCGTGGGTGAACTGGAGCCACTGCCGAGTGAAGCAGTTTTTGACAAACTCACGATGTCGGCGTTTGAAGGAACTCCGCTAGCGACGGCCCTGCGAGACTGCGGGATCCAGTGCTTTCTCATCATAGGAGTAGCTATGGAGCTCGGGATCGATATCACTTGTCGTCATGCCGCAGATCTCGGATTTGTTCCGATAGTCGTTCGCGATGCGTGTGGAACTGGACACCAAGACGCGGCTGATCGCGCACTACTGACGCTGGAGTTCCTGGGCGACAGTGTATTGACAGACCTGGCCACTTTGAGCACAGCGATGAACTCCAACGCGGCAGGTTGACATTACGGCAAAGCTGAAACCGTGACAGCGAACCGGAAAACAGGCGCAAGCAACCTGCATTCGTCGCCGCCCAGTTGAAGCTGGCTGGCGGCCGCTAGGTGGGCAGATCTTCAGGCCCATCGAGTGATCTCTCCCCAGGATGATTGAAGTGTTGGTCTCCTGTACGCCGGCTTTCGACCGCAGCTTCTCGATAAGCCCAACGAGGTCGCTTTGGTCTCTGCACGCAACCCGAAGACGGAAGTCTAGTGCTCCCGTCATGCTGGTCATGCTCAGAATGCCAGACAGCGTCAGCGCGGCTGTTTGAAAAGTCTGTGCGCTCATTCCGGGCTTCAGTCTGATTATCGATATATGTCTGAAGAGAGTGCCCAAGCTTCGCCCGATCCACTTCTGCATGGAATCCACCAATAACTCCTGATTCCAACAACCGATGGACGCGCTCGGCAGTCGCATCGGGACTGAGATGGACCTTGACGCCTAGATCACGAAAGCTTATCCGGGCATGGGCCGGAAGCTCACGGATGATTTCGCGGTCGATCCCATCAATCTCGGAGTTTTCATCAGTCCGCATAACTACTACGACCCCTTGACAGATTTTCGCACTGTTTTTTACAGCAAATGCCATTGTTTTACTCATCATTGAAAGACTCTAATTCTGTATATGGTGCTTTACACAGATACTATCGAATCAGCAAGAGTCAGAACCCACTAAGAAAGGCGTCAACGAATCCAACACAACATGAGAGATTTTTGGTGCTGATCAACATAAAAGCTCATAGGTTCACTCCGCGCCTTCAGGAACGCGAGGCACTGCAAGCATTCCATAGGTTCAATACAATACGGCTGCGCGAGACGGAGTGCGCCTCCTTGACAAAATCGTCCTCCAGCGTGGCATTCAAAGACTAAGGAGACGTTAGAAGTGAGTTTGCAATCCTCTACTGCTCAGTGTGGCTTGAACGAGCTGCCGGCAAAGGACGATTACCGCGCTTGGATGGAGTTGCAACAGTCTCAATAAATATTGCGATCTCCGGCCAAACTGAATCTTGCGAGGGTCTGGGACTATCCTAAGAACAGGTGCTATGGACTACAAAGCAAGAAGATTGTTGGTGGTGGAGTCTGACGAGGCTCTCAGCGAACACATCGCCGCGGTGCTGAGCGATGCGGGATACGAGGTGTCGACCGACTACCGGGAAGGAATGAAAACAGTCCTCGCCTTCAGTCCCGACGCCGTTGTCCTGGGTGCTGATCCGCCCCAACTCGATTGCTGTGACCTTCTTTCCGAAATCAAGGGTTCCGAGCACACTCACAACATACGCGTTGTGATGCTGTCTCCGGGAGGATCAGCGGAGCGCACTCGGGGTCTGGATCTCGGGGCCGACGATGTGCTGTCACTGCCCTTCGACTCACACGAATTACTATCGCGGGTGCGTTCGCAACTACGGAACAAATACATCGCGGACGAGTTTCGAGAGCGGCTGCGCCTTGCCGAGGAAAATCGAAACGCTACACAGGAAGTGGTGACAGCGGTCAACGAAGAACGGCGGACACTTCGGATTGGCGGCCTGGCAACTGTTGCCTTGCTTATCGTTGCTGGACTGCTCTTTTTCTTGTTGTATCGTCGCGGCCAGGAACAGAATACCCGCGTCTATACGGCGATCACTCGACTGCAGACAGGAGTACTGACGCAACAACGCTTGATGGAACGCTCTCGTCGGGCACTTGAAGACGTTGAACGCGATCCATTCCTTGAGAGGGATCCACAAAAGCTTCAACTTCAGAAGAAAAGTGAAAACCTGAGATCGCAAATTGCAACCGGCAAACCAGAAAACACCTCCGACTTAAAAAATCAGCTAACCGCAGTAGAAAGCCGCCTTCAGAAGCTCGAGACCGAAGGTCAGATTGCGCAGACGATTATCCATTCTTATGAACCGAGCGTCTGTCTCATCCATGTCGTGCTTGCCTTCCGTGATCACACTACCGGATTGAGATTGCACTATGCTCAGTTGACGAGCAGTGGCGAGCCAACGACCGACGAACACAACAACCCACTCTTGAGCCTTACCGGAAATGGTCCGGAAGTACACCTGGACGTTTTTGGTACTGGGTTTCTCGCTTCCGCCAGCGGAGAGATCCTCACCAATCATCACGTGGCCGAGCCCTGGTGGCAGAATGATGATTTGAAGGAAATGCTCGATCAAGGTCTTGAGCCGGTGTTGACTGAGATGACAGCATATTTTCCCACCGTTCCACACGGCATCGCCATCAACACCGAGAAGATTTCCTCTGCCGCCGACGTTGCTGTTGTGAAAGGAGACATCTCAGAGCTGGGAATTAAACATACTGCCCTTGCCGATGGCCGCGGTTCGGCCGTTAGTGGAGACTCCGTCATACTGCTTGGATATCCTACTGCCCTTGATGCAATTCTGGCTCGCGCAGGCGCAGAGACGCTGCAGTCCATCGCCACTGTATCCAAGGGTGATCCGAAGCAGGTGATGGAAGAACTCGCCCGGCGCCGCCTGATCAGGCCTATCACCACCCAGGGGCACATCGGCGACGTGCTGCTTGACAAGATTGTCTATGATGCGCAAACGACTTCGGGCGGTTCTGGCGGCCCCCTCTTCAATAACGAGGGCAAAGTTATAGGAATTAACTTTGCCATGGTGCGTGAGTTCGGCGGATCGAATTTCGCCATTCCTGTTCGCTACGGGAAGTCACTTCTAAAACCTTAGGCTGGCCAACACGCCTCGAGTGCTGATCATCCACGGGGAATCTAGCAGATGATGACCGCATTCAGCATGGGCTCTGGGACCGCACGATCTGACGCCGGTGAGCCAGCCACAAACGCAAAGATTCTCGGCCTGTCGCAAGCGAAGCCGGCATCCACAAGAACATCGGCTGGCATACTTTTCGCAACTCCTTCGGCACGCTGCTGAAGGCCAGAAGGCCAACGGAGGATGCCAAAACCGTTCAGGAACTCTTGCGACACGCGAACAGTCGGATCACGCTCGACGTCTATACGCGGGCAGCGAACTCGAACAAGCGAGCGGCACAAAGCAAAGTTGTCAGGATGAGGCTTTCAAATCTGGGTGAGAAGAAGGGTGAAGCACCACCCTCGATTTGGGGCGTAGAGTGCTCAGTGCACCCTTATCAAACGCAAGACCTTTTCCTCTTTAAGAGCTGGCATAATTATAAGTCCTTTAGAATTATGGCGGGGACGACGGGGCTCGAACCCGCGACCTCTGCCGTGACAGAACCGATGGAATCGATAACTTATTGAAACTTCGCGGTACGAATGGCTACGAACGGAAATTTGAGGATCGCTACAGGATACTTCTGGAATGAAACATTGGCGGCAACTGGACCATGATCGGACCATAAGAATCAGCCCGTGGGAATGTGTTCAGGACAGTGCATCGGTTCTGAATGGTGCGGAGGGATAGCTTCTGACTCCTGAGTGCGGCAACATAGGCGATGACATCGTCGTCGCTAATCTCGTCGAGGTACGTCTTCGTGCACACTTTCAGGAAGCTGGCGAGCTTGAAACGGTAGTCTGCACCGGTCCCGGGATTTCGGGTGATAGTGGTTTCATAGACAAACTGGTCGATGGTGGCTGCCAAGGCGAGGCGTTTGCTGGACGGATCCGAAGGGGATGCAAGGGGTTCACCAGGGATGCGACGGAGGGTGGCTCGAGAGTAATAATCTTTTTGGGTTTGGCGGCCGGAGGTGGTTCCACGGTCTGCAATCCGATCTCCTCACCCGCGATCATGTGCTGACGCTGCGCGCTAAGCCTTTTGTCTGGAGTGCGTG
>DASYBJ010000679.1:0-3213 GCA_036500845.1 Acidobacteriaceae bacterium | reverse complement strand
CTTGTTTCTGACACTGGCCGCTTATGTCGGTGTAGGGTCGAGAACTGGCGCGGTGTTCCGTAGGTTCAGCCTATCTGTTGCTCTCCGTTTCCTTTGAGAGTGCATCACTAACCGAACCGTAAATCCGTTTCCAGCTCCCGCCACTTCAAAGCCAGCGTGCGAATTTCTCGCACCGGGCTTTCCTGTCTGCTTCCTGCCAAGGGTTATGAGACCTAATCAGACTGGATGGACTGTCGGCGATGGCCCAGAACGTCGAAACCGGTAATTGTTGTACAACCCAAGCTTCTCGTAGACCCACTTTCGACTCCATCGTTTCCAGCCGAAGCCCTGACGCTTACAAGCGCGCATCAAGTGCCGCCGAATCTTCTTTCTACCCAGTTTTTGATAAACGAGATGCCTCGTAGCCGCTGAGCAGAGTGGTTCTTCCGGAATGGATACGCAGGTACAGCGACCACGCTGGCGTACAAGCAGGCATAGATAAAATTCAAGCCCCTGGGATGAAGCAGCAGCACCCGGTCGCCGGGCCGGGTCACGTCTTGCAATTTAGCCGCGATCACTCGCGCTCTTTCATCTAACTGCGCAAACGTGACGCGCTCAGATTCACGTTCGCCATTTTCCAGGATGATAAATGTAGTTCGATCCGGCGTAGCTCGCGTACGCATCTGAACCATTTCGATGAAATTTGCGAAATCTGACTTCACGTTAATGCTCGAGCCTCCGCCAAGGAACCTTTCCCCATCGACAGAGGGATCGACCTGCCATTGATATCCGGATTTGGTTGCGCTTGAAAACTCCAGTCTCGTTCGCTCCCAAGTTTCAGAGGCCATTGAATCGCGTCCATCACAGCTGGCAAGTCGTCACCGCCGCCTGCCTCAAGCAGCAGGACGTTGACTTCAGGGTTCTCCGCGAGCCAGCGCGCACCACGGAACCCGAACTGCCGGATCCGCAAACAATAAAGTCGTACCGTGACTTCAAGTCAGAATGACGCTTTTGCGAGGCAATGTTGATAGAGTGACCGCACTTTGCTTTTTGGAAATGGGGGAGAGCAGCAGCGACACCATAGAGCACGCCCTTGAAATTGATGTCGATCATGCGGTCCCACTCCTCGATCTTGAGGAGAGCAAGCGGCGCGATCGGCATAATGCCGGCATTGTTCACCAGGACGTCAATCTTGCCATACGTGTCGATTGCTTTTTGTACTAGGCCTTCGACCTCCGCTCGTTTGGTTACGTTGACAGCTACGGCGAGCGCCTTTCCTGCATCGGCCTGAATCCCTTCACAATAGCGTCCAGACGATCCTTACGCCGTGCTCCCAGAACGACCGTTGCGCCCAGTTTGGCAAGATGTCGAGCAGTGCTCTCTCCGATACCGCTGCTCGCGCCCGTGATGACAACGACTTTTCCTTCAATATTTCTGTTCATGGTTTTGTCCTTGTTGTGGCGAGGCAATGAAGCCTCGCAGTGGTTGGTGTCGGTTTTCCTTAATGGGTAGAAATCGGTAGCAAAAACTGCGATTCGGTAGGCAATTAGTAGAACCCGACGCGCTTATTCCTTAATTCAGTAGAATCTTCCGTAATTCGTAGAATGGTCCGAGCCGTGGGTAAGGTTTGGCCAGCGCTGCCGGGGCAGGTGAAGTCAGGCAATCGCTGCCACCACCACCGCGTGTCCTGAGGCCAAACTTCCCTTTACCGTCTACGGCAATGTGCAGCCGCGCTTCAGACAAGAAAACTATCGATAGAGCCCGTGCCGTTTTATCTACAAATTAAGGACTAATTCGCAAAATTAATGAAAATACTGGGCGTTGAGGGAAAGGCATTTCCTTTCAAATCAGTGCCGGCATTCTACGAATTAAGGGAAACCGACAGCTGAGATCAGGATTCTCTGCCAGCCTGCGCGCAACTACAGACCCGGAAGATCCCGATCCGCAAACGATGAAGTCGTAATGCGCTTTCAGTCCAAGCGCGGACCGGGTGGTAGTCGGTTTTTCTGCATTACCGGTTCTTGATGGAGGATATTCTGCGCTCATAGTGTTTGATCCATGGTCGGATATTTGCATTTGCAAAAGCATCTCGTAAGGGGTCGGGGAACAGATAACCCCTAGGCGTCAGCAGGCCATCACAAGCGCACGAAAGTTCCTATTATGCCAACGCAAGATGTCTTCATGGTGCCCTGGGACGCTTCAAGAGTAGCTTAGCCCTGCACGTGGATAGATTCGGCCCCCGTTTCTGGATTCCGCTCTACGGCTCAGTTTGCGAAAAGTCGTACTGAGGCTTCAACGCTGACCGCAGGACTTGCTGATTCAGCCGAACGTGTTCTGCGAACCCGGCCCTGTCGTTGTGTTTTATGTTCATAACTTTTTCACCTCGTTATGCTCATTCACAAATTAGATTGCGGCGATCGGCGGGACGCACTTGCGTAATGCGCCAATCCACTTTGCAAAAGCCGCCATGCTTTGACGTTCGGAAGAACCTATCCGACCTTATCCCAATGCTGCTCTTCTCGTCGGAGGCGGATCGTCACCGTGAGTTCGCCGCGGTCAGGCGAGCAAAATTTCAGCATTCAGCCATTCGGCGGCTGATAACCCTGCTTGTGGAAGAATTTTGGGGAGGTGCCGCAACGGGCAAGCTCTATGCTGACTCGCTGGCGCTTGCGATCGGCATGCGATATGTTCACCTGTGCCTGACGAGGTGCTTTGGCGGAGACGTTATCTACCGCCTTCACCGCTTAAGGTCGGAGCTCTACATTGTTAATGAGAAGTCTTAGGGCCAGCGTCTACCAACCCCTTTAACCGTTCTTTCCAGATAACTCCTGGATCATGGGAGCTCCGGCAGTAATCCTCAATTGCTGATATCAGGCCAATGCGCGTTTCCAGAATTGCAGCATCTGGAAACGCGGCACTAGAGATTTGCAACAGTTGCCCCAACCGTCAAAATTCGACTCACTTTCTAGATTCGCGCCGGGAGAACCTGCGCAAAATTGCAAAAGCATGCCGGCTCCCCATGCAGCGAAAACCGGATGCTCGCGCCCGATTACACTTTCAGTACGATGACCACCATCAGCCGACGCGAATTCTTTACCAGCGCAGCCCTTTCTCTTGTGGGCACACATATTGTTGTGATGCGGGGTGAGGACAGATGAGCAAGCCAAAATGGATTCTATTATTGCGCAAACGATGGTTTACGCAACGATCCTTAGACCAGCCGAAGTCCAGCAA
>DASYBJ010000678.1:0-5240 GCA_036500845.1 Acidobacteriaceae bacterium | reverse complement strand
GGTATCCTGCTCGTTATCGGTCTGGTTACCCGACCAGCCGCATTTGTGGCGTTTCTGCTTCTCGGCAGCCTTTGGATCTCGGAGTGGGGCACCGCGTGGATCTGGGAATTGCTGGTTCCGGTGCTCGCATCGCTTGGACTTGCTATCGGACGCGCCGGCCGGAAATGGGGCGTTGACGCGTGGCTCTCGCAACGGTGGCCATCTTCTCCGTGGTGGTGATCGGAGCCAAGTTCACGTGCGAGTGTCCGTCATCGTCCCCACCCATAATGAAGCGCTAGCGATTGAGCGCGTTTTAGCGGATCTCCCAGCCGATCTCACGACGGAGGTCATCGTCGTCGACAGCAACTCGACTGACGGCACACCCGAGATCGCCGCAAGAATGGGAGCCCGCGTCATTCAGGAACCGCGCCGCGGCTATGGGCGAGCGTGCCTTACCGGGCTGGCCACGGCAAGTTCCCCTGACGTGGTGGTGTTCCTTGATGGCGACTATAGCGATCGGCCCTCTGAACTGCCGATTCTCTTAGCGCCAATCACTGAGGGGCGTGCGGACATCACGCTCGGTTCCCGCCTGCGGGAGCGGCGTTCTTTTGGGGCGTTGCCTTGGCATCAGGTGTTCGGGAATCGTCTCGCCGCTGGCCTGATCAGGCTTCTCTATAAACTAGAAATTAGTGATCTCGGCCCGTTTCGGGCTGGCCGCGCGGATGTACTACGCGCGCTCGCCCTCGAAGAGACCACATATGGCTGGGCGGTTGAGATGATCCTCAAAGGCGCCCTGGCTGGATTCCGCGTGGTTGAAGTCCCTGTGAGCTACTACCCGCGTATCGGAAAATCGAAGATCAGCGGTACGCTAAAGGGGACGGTCGGAGCCGCTTGGTTCATTCTCAGCTTGATAGTGCGCTATTCTTTCCGGCGCCGAAGAGCCAGGACACCACGGCCAGCGTAGGTCCGGGTCAAAAATTTTATGAAATCCTCAAACGAGACGGTGGTGCGTTCGTCAGGCAGTGACCGTGTGCTGGTAATCATGGCGAAAGCACCGAGGCTAGGCGCGGTCAAGACTCGCCTGACTCCCAGCCTTTCTCCTGCGGCTGTCACTGCTTTCTATTGCTGTCTTCTCGAAGACACGCTGGCGCTTGCGCGCTCATTGGGCGATGTGGACGTTGCCATCATGTGCCCGGACTCGGACGTAAACGAGCTGGCGCAGTTAGCAAGCAAAGAAGTGAGCGTCGTTGCGCAGAAAGGAGAAGGTCTTGCTGCAGGGCTCACTTCGGTGTTTGAGCACTTCGCAGAAGGTCATCGACAACGTACCATTGCCTTTAACAGCGACAGCCCACACCTACCACGTTCTGTTCTCGAAGACGCGTTCGAAGCACTGGCCGCACACGACGTGGTCGTGGGACCAACGCACGACGGAGGCTACTATCTCGTAGGGGCAAAGGCTTCTCATCCTGCGCTTTTCGCGCGCGACGGTATGGGCACCAGCAGCGCGCTGGAGAGACTCCTATCGCGCGCACGAGCTCTGGACCTATCCGTAGGTTTCGCAGACCCTTTTTACGATATTGATGTTGCTGAGGACTTGATACGTTTGGCTGCAGAGTTGCGTCTGGCTCCGATAAGGGCGCCACGCACGGCGCGGTGGCTTAAAGAGTGGGAGCTTGTGTCGGCACAATCACGGACATGCACGGGAGAATGGTGAAGGTCACCCCCGAGTGGAAAGTATACGTACTCGGCGCCACGTTGTGCGTGGTGCTAACGATCTGCTCACGGAATTTCGGCGATGGAGGTGGACCTTACTTCATGGCCTCTTTGACGGTTGCGGGCATCGTGTACCTCTTAGCGATCCGTGAGTTTTTCGCTACCCCAACATTCGCCCGACGCGTTGTCGTCATTGGGCTCGTCCTGGCTGCTGTGTGGCACATTGAATTTCTTCGGGTGCCCGCGATGAATGATGATATTCATCGATATGTTTGGGATGGGCGCCTGCAGAGGCTCGGCTACAACCCCTATATTGTCGTTCCCAGCGATCCCGCCGCTAAGGGGCTGCATACTCCGGAAACCCGCAACTTGAACAACCCGGATCTACCGAGCCCATATCCAGCAGGAGCGCAATTGTTTTTCCGAGCAGTGACCGCGATTCAGGAGTCCACCTTTGCATTGAAAATAGCATTTGTGGTTTGCGAGTTCGCAATTGTTTTCGTGCTGCTCGATGTGTTGCGTCACAACCGGCAGGGAGCGCACCTGGTTCTGGCGTACGCCTGGAACCCTTTGTTGGCCATTGAAGTGGCGGGCAACGGTCACGTTGACATTGTTGGTGCGCTACTGTTGCTGGTGTCTGCCGCTGCGCTAGGGCGCCGATGGCGGGCGACTGCGGCCGTCGGGTTTGGGCTAGCTGTAGCAGTGAAGTTGCTGCCTATCGTACTCCTTCCCCTCTACTGGAAGCGGGTTCGCATTCGCGACGCTGCGCTGGCGGCAGCCGTGGTCGTAGTCCTGTACGTGCCATTTCTTAATCATGGCCGCATTCCTATAGGCTCGCTTGGTACGTATATCCAAAATTGGCGCTTTAATGGTCCCGTGTTTGCGATGCTCGATCAAGTCGCGCCTCCGCAATTGCTAGCTGGGCTAGCGGCGCTCGTCGGATTAGTGACTGCAACCTGGCTAAGAAGCGCAGCGCCCGAGTGGTCTCCGGACATATTTGCCTGGCCAATGGCAGCATCTCTTTTGTGCGCACCCGCCGTATTCCCATGGTATCTTCTCTGGCTGCTGCCATTTCTGACATCGGCCTCGACGCTGCTGATCATCGTCTGGACTGTGACCATTATCCCCACTTACATCATGTGGCACTTGCGCCCACTTGGGCGTCCCTGGGGGCCGCTTCCTGGTTGGGTAATGCTGCTGGAATACGGATGCGTGGCAATAGCTGCCGCAATTGTCTGGTTGTACCGCAGGAGGGAACTTGGGCATGCTGGCGCTCTACCAGACGAAAGAGTATAGTTCGCCCAGTGATTTAGTATCCACCAGCGTCTTTCCGACATCTTAGACAACGCCGTTTAATATAAAAAAAAGGGGGACTTCGATGTCAAAATCGAGCTGCCGTCCGATGATTCGTCTTCTGCTTTTCGCTATGCTGGTCCTGGCCTCAAACTCCTGGGCACAGAATCGCCCGCCTATTCTCGAAGAGATTGCCAAGACCTATGGCGTTGATTCATTCGGGCAAATTGAGGCGATCCGCTACACCTGGAACGCGGAGATCACCGGACTCTTCAAAGCTGCTCACAAGTGGGAGTGGGAGCCCAAGACCGGCAAGATTTCTTACGAGGGAAAGGATAAGGACGGCAAGCCGGTTAAAGCTACCTATGTTCAGTCTCAGATCAACACCGCACCTGCCAACGTGAAGGACCAAATTGCGCCGGCTTTCGTCAACGATAACTATTGGCTTCTGTTCCCCCTCCATGCTTACTGGGACACCAGCGCCACCGTGACTGATAAAGGTATGCAGAAACTGCCGATAGGCAACGGCTCGGCCGAGTTGGTCGTTGTGAAGTACCCCGCGGAGGCGGGCGGTTACACACCCGGGGATACCTGGGATCTATATGTCGGCGCCGACAAGCGAGTGAAGCAATTTGTCTACCACCGCGGCGGACCCAGGAAGCCGAGCCTCGTAACCGCGACCTGGGCAGGCTACAAAAAGGCAGGTCCTTTGCTGATCTCAACGGAGCACCGCGGCACCGCCGATGGCAAGCCCCTGCACATCTTCATTTCTGACGTGTCCGTCAAGCTGACCGGCTCGGATACGTGGATGAAAGCGCAATAAGTCGCGCGCAGGACGAAGCTATCTCCAAGTGCTCTCGGAGCTGTAAAATGCACGCATTCCGATGAAAGCTGACGTCGATCTGGATATCGGGCGAAAGACCTTTGCGTCTGGTCTGCTGCCAGAGTTGATCGCTGTGCTGCGCCGCGGCCACCCAGGCGATTTGGTCGCGGTTGTCGGTGACGAAGAAGGCGTTGGCCCTGAATTGGAGACATGGTGCCGGTTCACCGGGAATCCGCTGATCGAAGCCACGGTCGAAAACGGGCGCGCGCGATTCGTCTTTCGGTGCGGGGCTGTTCCGGTGCCCGAAGACAATCGGCCGGTTGGCGCGCGGCTTTGGCTCTACGCGAATTTCGACTGTAACCTACATTGCGACTACTGCTGCGTGCGTTCGTCGCCCGCCGTGCCGCGACGGGAGCTAGGGCTCACGCGGGTGCAGCGGATCGCTCGTGAAGCGCGAGAGCTTGGGGTCAAAGAAATCTTCGTTACCGGGGGCGAGCCGTTTCTGCTGGAGGACATCGGCGAGATTCTGGTTTGTTGCGCTGCGGCCGCACCGACCACGGTGCTGACCAACGGAATGTTATTTGCCGGACGACGCGTGGAAAGCTTGGGAGCGTTGCCGCGCGATCGAATTGTACTGCAGATCAGTTTGGACAGCGCTACACCAGAACTGCACGACCTCCATCGTGGGCGCGGCACTTGGGCGCGCGCGCGGGAAGGGATCCAGCGCGCTCGTACGCAAGGTTTTCGCGTGCGCCTGGCGGCCACCGTTTCCACCGATACCGAGGCTGAGCAGTTCCGTCAGTTCCTGGATGAGGAGAAGATCGCTGCAGAAGACCGAGTAATACGCCGGATCGCTTTGCGCGGTTCTGCAACCGAAGGTATCGCCATTAGCCGAGCCGATCTCCAGCCGGAAGTTACCATTACAGCTGAGGGCGTGTACTGGCATCCAGTCGGAGCAGAGGATGCTGATCTGCTTGTCACGCGCGACATTTTTCCCCTGTCCGAGGCCTTCGCTGCGGTTCGCCGCGCCTTCGACCGCGAAGGCGAACACGCGAATAAGCTAGCAAGAATCTTTAACTGCGCATGAGTGTTCTCCGGGCGAACAGCGAATTCCTGGTTTGACAGGCTGCTGAAAAACTGGTCTGCGGCGAACGAACCATCTATTCCTTGGGGTGCTCCGATTCGGGTAATACATCTTCTTGCGCCTCGCTTGTTGCTTCGGCGTGTTTTTCCGCAGCCTATTGAGCCCAGTTCACCTCATCTCTCAAGCCGACTTGGCCAATAGCTGGTTGAAGAATCCCTGTTGGGCCGCGGCCTGCCGCAATGCAGCGTAACCATCGAGGTGAGGCGGCAGCCAACGCTGAAGTCCTTCGGCGTCGAGTATCGAGCGATGAACAGGGTTGTCGTAGCTCATCGCCGAGAGTGCGTCGGC
>DASYBJ010000677.1:0-9959 GCA_036500845.1 Acidobacteriaceae bacterium | reverse complement strand
AGCCATCCCGCTACGCCGCCCACCAGAACGTCGGTGGGGAAATGTTCCTGTCCTAACACCCGCGTTAGGCTAATGCTCGAGGCCATCGAATAGACACCCAACTGCACCCACTTCGACGGATACTCACCCGCCACGGCTCCGGCCAGGGTCCACGCGATCGTGCTGTGTGAAGACGGAAACGAACCGCTCGTACCTACGCCCGAAACAAAAAAGTCGCCGGCCGCATTGTTGTAGAGGGGCCGCTCCCGCCGGAAAATGACCTTCGCGACCTCTTCGACAATCACACCATCTGCCAGAGCTTCACCGCTGAGGATGCCAGTTTCGCGCGCATGAGCATTTCCCTTAAAGAGTCCAACCCCATACAAACCCACTGGGATCGCAATTACGCTCCCGAGCAGGTAGTTCGAGGCATTCACGCTGTCCTTGTTGAAGGTCCGGTCGCGGGATACATCGCGCATTGCATCCGTGTCGGTGGATAGTGTAACTCCCATAGCCGCCCCGAACGGTAGCAGCCAAATCAGGTCATGAGCTCTGATCCGCACCGGGCTGGTCCAAATCGGGATCTGGTCCTTAAGAATCGCCAGCGGAAGACCTTTCTCGGTCACCGGAACTTGCGCCTCCAGCGCGTCCGGCACACTATTTCCCAGAGCAGACTGCCCAGACGGGCTGCCAAATCCAATCCCCCAAGGAACGTTAAGTCCAGTCCCGCAAGGGTCGGCTGAAATTAGCCCGGCACGTAGTGCTGGGTTAGGGTCTGAGCTATCTGGCAGCCCCTCAATGGACGGCTCAATATTCATCCGCTGAGCCGTCTCCAATCCGGCCCCACTACGATCACAGGCAAATGCGGGACACAAACTCGCGTAAGCCCACAGCGAGACCAGAAGCCATGCAAACATACTGTGACTGCGGACTGGATTTATCAGCTTCGCGCCGCCGCAAGAATCGCACATCTGCTGTTGCAATTATCCTAGCCCCGAAACTTTTCCATTAGAATGCACACACTCATCAGCAGCACCCACAGCGGGAAAACGATCGGGGTCCATTCAATCGTCCCGATCGTTAACAACAGGAATAGTGCCAACGCGTAGCCGACATAAATCATCCAGCGCGGGACGATCCGAGTACGCAGTGCAACGGTCGAGGTCGAGATCATGAAGACCCCAGCCATTTTTATCCCGTAGATGTTGCTGATTTGATGGATTTGGGCGCGGCCGGCGGCGTAGGCGCCAGACTCCACCAGGTTCTCAGTTCCGAGGCTTAACCCTGCCAGGAGCCCTCCTGCAAGTGCGGCGGAGGTAAAGTACATTGCAACGTAGAGCAAACCGCTGCCCAGCACGACGGTAGCAAAAAAGCGGTCCTCAAGTTCCCCTAAATGATCGCGGAACACGGCAATGAACCACAAGAAGGCGATACCGGCAAATGGCACAAGGTTCAATGCGCGGGAGATGGTCTGCGCGTGACTGACAACCTCGACAGCTGATCCCAACGGATCGGCAGGAATGGCGCTCCGGATCAGCAGCTGGCCGGCGATGGATAACGCTGCAAAGAGGATGCCGGCAATGGCAGCGGCACGCGGCGTCTTCAAACTCCTATCCATTAATACGAGTTCCTGGTTCGCGAGTTTTTGGTCCGCGAGTTTCTGGTTCATTGCTGCCTCTAAGAAACGTAAATTCCACGCGTGATTTCGACTCCAATCCGGGCTCGCATCGGACGCCCCCTTGAAGCCGCGGTGGTCCATCAACATGCTCTGGGAAGACGCGCCTAGATGCCTACTGGCAAAACCGCTAGGTTTCGAGGGCCGGTTCAGCTGGGTGATGGGATTTCTCACGCTGCGATCGCAGGCTCCGAAGCCCCCCACCTAGCCGCTCGTGTGGGCCGCCGTTCTGGAACCCGTAATGCTTCTTTTCAAATCTTCAATCTCCGCTTCGGATGCGTAAGCAAGATCTTTTGTTAGACTCGCGTTGGTCAAGATGATCTGCGAAATACAGGCGGTCCAGCTTTGATGGCCGGCGCCGACGCCCGCGCCATTGTCACCATGGAAGTATTCGTAAAATAGAACGTGGTCTCGCCAGTGTGGGTCGGCCTGAAACTTCTCCGTCCCTCCATACACTGGCCTGCGGCCCTTGCTATCTCGCAGGAAGGTACTGATCAACCGCTCACCAAGCTGATGTGCCACTTCAAATAGAGTCACAAATCTCCCGGAGCCCGTCGGGAATTCCATCTTGAAGCCATCGCCGTAAAACGCACCAAGCCGCATCAGAGCGTTATAGAGCAAAAAGTTGACGGGCATCCATACCGGCCCTCGCCAGTTGGAATTCCCACCAAACATACCGCTGTCAGAGTCCGCCGGCACGTAGCTCACCCGGAACTCCTGTCCATCGAGATGAAAGACAAAAGGATGCTCCAGGTGGTAGCGCGACAGAGCGCGTATACCATGCGGACTCAGGAATTCGCTTTCATCCAGCATCCTGGAAAGAATGCTGCGCAACTTGTCTTCGTTGACGATAGACACCATATGCCTGCCGGCCACCCCTGGTTGGCTTGGCATGTGAAGATTCTTGGCAAGTTCGGGGTGGCGGGCCAAAAACTCTGTGGCGTGTTTGGTAAAGTCGGGCAGCTTTTCCAGGGTATTTTGTTCAAAGATTGCAACCGCCGCCAGGGGCAGCAGTCCTACCATCGATCGCACCTTCAGTCGAAGCGCATTCCCGTCAGGCAGACGAAGCACATCGTAAAAGAAACCGTCGGCAGGATCCCACATACTCTCGTGGCTCTGACCGGTTCGGTCCATGGCTCCCGCGATCCACATAGTGTGCTCGAAGAATTTCGAGACAGATTCTTCATATTGCGGGTTGTGCAGTGCGAGTTCCATTGCGATGCGCAGCATTTGCTGGCTGAAAAAAACCATCCATGCAGTGCCATCGGCTTGCTCTAAATAGCCACCCGTCGGCAACGGGGAGCTACGATCAAAAACCCCGATGTTGTCGAGCCCCAGAAAACCGCCTTCAAATGCATTATTCCCGGCGCGGTCCTTGCGGTTAAGCCACCACGTAAAGTTGATCAGGAGCTTGGTAAACGTGTAGGACAGAAACGCGATGTCACCCTTGCCGTGATTTTGCTCCTTGTCCCACAAATAAACCTGCATGGTTGCATAGGCGTGGACCGGCGGGTTCACGTCGCCGAAGTTCCACTCGTAAGCCGGTATCTGTCCATTAGGGTGGAGGTAATTGTTGCGCAGCATGAGGTCCAACTGCGACTTTGCAAATTCGGCATCTACGTATGCCAGCGGCAGCGTATGAAATGCCAGGTCCCACGCAGCGTACCACGGGTACTCCCATTTATCCGGCATGGAGATGATGTCGTCGTTAAACATGTGGAACCACTCGCTATTCCTCACCTGCTTACGCCGCTCTGGACTCGATTCCGGTCCGGCGTTGTGATCCCTGAGCCAGCTGTTGAGGTCGTAGCAGAAATACTGCTTTGTCCAGAGCAAATTGGCCAAACCCTGGCGCATCACGCGGGCGCGGTCGGGGTCAGCCTGGACTGCGGCCGGCGTAATGCTCTCATAAAACTTGTCGGCTTCCTCGAGACGCCGGCCAAAGATCTCATCAAATTGCTTGAACGAGCTAGCCTCACCTGCGGTTGGGCGTTTCAGGCGCAAGCGCACGGTCTGTGTCTCACCCGCCGCCAGCGTCAAGGAATAATGAGCGGAAGCCTTAGTTCCCTTACCTTCAGGGTTGACCGCATCCTTACGGCCGTGGACCAAATAGTTGTCGATGCCGTCTTTCAGATACGGAGACGCATTCTCAGAACCGAAGAGCTTCCGATGGTTCGTCTCGTTTTCCGTGAACAGCAGCGGAATCTCTCCTTCGCAATGAAGCTCGTAGTCACCTGGCGATTCCTGCACGAGCGGACCGGTGTGATGGGCAGAGACGTTCGCCGCAGCGAGCATCACTGAACCCTCCGCATCTTTCATCTGCCGAAGCACAGGCTTGAAACCAACGTCCGACCAGGACCATGTATTGCGAAACCACAGCGTAGGCAACAACTGCATCGTGGCCGCCTCCGGTCCGCGGTTGCTTATGCTGATCCGAATGAGCAGATCCTCCGGAGCAGCCTTGGCATATTCGACATAAACGTCGAAGTAGCGGTCATCGTTGAATATCCCGGTGTCGAGTAACTCGTACTCCAGGTCATGTTTGCCGCGCAGGCGATTTTTTGCCACCAGGTCTGCGTAGGGGAAAGCAGCCTGGGGATATTTGTAAAGGTACTTCATGTAGGAATGCGTGGGAGTGCTATCGAGGTAGAAGTAGTACTCCTTAACGTCTTCACCATGATTGCCTTCACCGTTGGTCAGCCCGAACAGCCGCTCCTTGATGATGGGATCCCGTCCATTCCAAAGTGCAATGGCAAAACAGAGCAACTGGTGATCGTCGGAGATTCCAGCAAGGCCGTCCTCACCCCAGCGATACGCGCGCGAGCGCGCCTGGTCATGAGGGAAATAATCCCAGGCATTGCCGTTGTCACTGTAGTCTTCCCGTACTGTCCCCCATTGGCGTTCGCTTAGGTAAGGCCCCCACTTTTTCCACGGCTCGATCTTCGCATTCGCTTCATCGAGTCTGCGTCGTTCCTCGGTCATAACTACTCCTGTCGGTCTGTTACGGCCTGATCCTGTGAACGGTCACCCTCATGCTGCGGCAGGCCGGGTGTCGATGACTACTAAATCGCGTTCCTTTATCCGAAGAGACCATCGCAAAGGCCTGGAAGGATCTCTACGGATAAGGAGCCCCCTTCGCGAGTACCGCATTCAGTTTGCGGTCGTGCCCATAGATGTCATCAAAGAAGTGCACAGTCCCATCCTGTTCCGTGACCGCTGTCTCATACAGAAGCAGCACCGGAATTGGTGTCTTTAGATTCACCTGCTGGTTGTCCTTCCCCGAGTCCATGGCCGCCTGCGCCTTCTCCACCGTCCACTGCTGGCCCCTGTCCGGCTGGTCCCTCAATAAAAACACTGCCAACTCCGCCGGCTTCTCCACCCGTATGCACCCCGAGCTGAAATCCCGCCGCGATCGTGAGAACAGTTCCGTCGAAGGCGTACTGTGTAGATATACGCTGTGCGCGTTCGGAAACATGAATTTGATCAATCCCAGCGCGTTCTTCGGCCCCGGCTTCTGTCGTATTGAATACTTCCCCGACCGCAACCCTGCCGCCACATCACCGCTCGCTGCAATGGGCCGCCCACTCGAATCCGTGACCTCAAATCTTTGGCTCTCAATGTATCCACTGCTCTTCTCAATCCCCGGAATCACGCTCCTCCGTAGAATGCCCGGTGGCACATTCCAGTATGGCCGGAACACGATGAACTCAATCGAGTCAGTAAACACCGGCGTCTGCGTAGGCGCGGCCTTCCCCACCACCACATTCATTGCCAGCGCGACCTTCTCCCGAGCCTCGAACGCTCTCAGCCGAAACTCCGGAATATTCACCACCACCGGAGGTTCCGGAAATTCCGGCGGAAGCCACCGCCACCGCTCCATTGCATTTGCGAGCTGCCGGGTCCGGTCCTCCATCGGAACATTCAGCGCCTTCACCGTCGACGCCCCTAGCTTTCCATCCGTCGAAAGCCCATGCCGTTCCTGAAAATGCTTCACTCCATCCGCAACAGAGTTGTCATATGCGTGTACATCCTCTCCGGCCGGCATATCTCCCAGGAACCGCAGGCGCGCCACGAGCGGCCCTACCCCCGCATAGGCATCTCCCACTCCAACACTCTTCGTGACGTCCGGTACCTTAGGCCCATCGCCCTTGGCCTCCAGTTGCAAATACCGCTGCAACGCGGCCTCCGTCCTCCGATATCCGTCATAAGGAGGCTCCACGCTGTTCAATGCAACCTGCACATCTCCCGCACGGACCACTTGCTGCAGGACAAAATGAGGCAGATCATACTTCTTCGACTGCACATCAATTCCAAACTTGAAGTGCTTCGGATTCACCCGTCCAATATGAAGGTCAGAGATATACCGCATCACCGCCACCGTCAGCGCAGCATCAAACTCCGCCGCCCTCTTCGCATCAGCGGAGCCCTTGAGAGCATTCACCCGCTCGTTCCATCGCGCGGCATCATAGTCTGCAGGATTCAATCCCTTCTGAACACTTGCCTCCACAGTCTTAATTGCACCTGAAGCTTGCGCCGTAGGCAGACCCCCATTCAACCAAAGCGGAGCGTAGTTCGAAGCCTCATAAACCGCCTGAACCTGCTTGCAATAATTCGAAAAATTTGGACGCTCCATCCCCTCCAGCCGCCCGGTAGCCGCAATTTCCCGTAGCCGTGTCAACACCGCCGGCGCAACCGGAGCCGCTGTCATCCTTGCCGGTGGCCCACCGCTCGACACCTCTGTCGGCCTCCTTGTCTGCGACGAGGAACTGCACCCAACGAGACACAGCGCGACCACCGGAGCACGCAAAAACACGTTACGCATGGATCGAATCATGCCCACGTTAATACCCTGCGCCGCACCACCGCGGTGGGCCGTCGTAAGTTTGAAAACGTGATAACCACACGCTCGCATGTCCAGCTAAAGCCTCCGGGAAAGCAATTCGTTGCGGTTCTGCTCATAGACGATTGGGTTCCATAGGTCGTGCATTCGTACGGTACGCCCGCCAACTTGGTTGGAGGGACTGTGCAGCCGGTGCGTTCAAGTTAAACGTTAGCTTTGCTGCGTGGGCAGATCACCTAGGGAAACTCCCAGTACGAATCGAAAACACCCGCTGCTAGACTCGCTCTTCACCATACCGATCCGAACACCGCCTTCTTGCACTCGCACCGCGGAATCTGGTCTGACTGACAGAACCAGGGTAATGTAGCAGGCTGAGATCATCGCCAGGACAGAGGAACAGCATAGAAAGGTTGACCATGAACACGAAATTGCCTACAAAACCGAGTCTCACGTTGCTGATGTTCCCGATTCTGGCCATCGCCCCGGCATTTACCCGGCCCGTCGTCGCACAAAATGCTGAGTTGCAGCAGAAGATCGCTGATCTGAAGCAGGGTGCGGCAGCCAACAAGCAGGCTTTAGCTCAGTACACGTACAAGCAAACCACGACCATCAGCCTCAAGGGCGAAGTGAAAAAGGTCACGCACGATCAGGTTGTGACGGGACCCGATGGCAAGCCTCAAAAGACCTCTTTGGACACCCCGGCGGCAGCAGCACCACCGAGTGGTGGGCGCCTCAAACAGCATATTGTTGCCAAGAAGAAGGAAGAGTACGCGGACTATGCAGACTCCATCAAGAACCTGATCGCACAATATGTGCCGCCGAATAAGGAGTTGATCCAGCAAGCCGCTGGATCGGGCAACATCACCTTGGGACCTGCTGGAGCTCCGGGTGAATTTAAGCTCCTGATTTCCAACTACGTGAAGCAGGGCGACAAAATGACTTTCACCATCAACGAGGCCGCGGGTGGAATGCAGAGCGTCTCGATCGCAACCTACCTGAGTAATCCAGGCGACGCCGTGACCGTGGATGTGCAATTCGCCCGACTCCCAGACGGACCACGTTATCCTGCGACGCAAAAAATCAATGGTGTCAGCAAACAGATGGTCATTTCGGTACAGAACAGCGATTACCAGCACCTGTAGAAGCGGGAAGAACCTTCTGTCTGTTAACCAATCGTCACCAAAGCTCCGACGGGGACCGTCCTGAACATCCAGCACTTTTGCACCCATGACAGCCCGGGAATCCGCACGAGGCGGCAGGGTGTATCTTTCCTCAATACGTGTCGATGAATCGCAACCATAATCCGTCGCTAAGAGCCGCAGATCGAGGCAAAAAGTCGGCCGTCCTGAGCATCTTTGTGAATTTGGGATTGGCACTGATCAAGTGCTCTGCTGGCTTGCTGGGACACGCTTTTGCTTTGGTTGCGGACGGCTTGGAATCCATTAGCGATGTATTCAGCGGCTCGGTGGTCTATTTTGGCCTGGGAATCGCGGCCAAACCACCGGATGCAGACCACCCCTATGGTCATGGGAAAGCAGAACCGATTGCCGCTGTGGTTGTTAGTCTGATTTTGATGGCAGCTGCACTGCTTATCATTTACGGAGGCATTCGAGAAATAGTCGAGCCGCGCGGAACACCGGCACCTTACACGCTGGTCGTACTGGCGGGTGTGCTGATCATCAAGGAACTGATGTACCGCCACGTTGCGTCCGTCGGCCAGTCAATCAGCAGCAGCGCAGTGATGAGCGACGCTTGGAGCCATAGAAGTGACGCGCTTACTTCAGGATTCGCTTTTGTTGGCATTTCAATCGCACTGCTGGGAGGGCCGCGGTGGGAGGCAGCTGATGGGTGGTCGGCTGTCTGCGCTGCGCTGGTGGTTCTCTACCACGGTTGGAAGCAATTGCGACCTGCGGTTCTTGAACTTGCTGACATTGCCCCAGACCCAAACCTGGAATCACAGGTCAGAACGATAGCTCGGCGTGTACCGGGCATCCTTGGGTTGGACAAGTGCTTCGTTCGAAAAATGGGATTTAGCTTTTACGTAGACCTTCATATCATTGTCGACGGAGAACTGACCGTCCGCAAAGGCCATCTTCTATCACACAAGGTTGAAGACGAAGTTCTCAGAGCGTTGCCGCAAGTTGCAGAGGTTCTTGTTCATGTGGAGCCAGAAGAAGAATTGGACAAGACTACTAGCAACGTACCAACATGAGTCCTCTGCCAGGCCTGTAACGAGGAAGAATACGGTCAGCATAAAACCGATAACAGAAGGGCGCGTGGCTCATCGTTGCCATCATCGTTGAAGCTCTACCTATCACTTCAGGGTGTTGAAATTGGAGAATCGCGAGCGCAGTTCTGCGCCAAGTCAAAACGGGTAAACCGGGCCGGCTATTCTGAACGACAGCAGCCCGTTCGTGGGTGCAGCGTCCGGCTTCGATGCCGTGTTCTCGTAGCGCAAGGTGACCGAAAATTTCCTGAACCTCCTGCTGATCGCCAGCCCTGGCCGAAAGCCGTTTGCATAATCGTTCTGCGGAACCTGATTGACGAACGATCGGCCGCCATTGTCGTAATGCACGCCGATGGAGGCCCACATTCGCTTTCCGATGTTGTGGCTGTAGTGCGCTGTCAGCACCCCGAGCGGGTTCTGCGAGAGCACATTATTCCCCTGAAATGACTTATTGTTCGTAACGAAACGTGCCCCCGCGTACAGGTCGATCCAGGAAACTCCCTTGTCCGGAGTGAGATCCAGATTCAAGATAGGCGTGAATGCCCAGCGATTCCCGCCAGTGTTCAACGGGGCATTTTTGTCATACGAACCGAGGGGAGCATTAACGGTAAGGTGAAAGCTCGAGTAACTTTGCGGGATAACTTTGGGCCAGTCTTCGAGACGGACCGCCGGAGCGCCGAAGAAGTTCGCATGGACGACGACACTCGGGTCCGTGAATCCCCACGTCTGCGCACTGCCTCCAGCCCCATTCACTTTGACCCTCGCGTAACCTGTAGTCACCGCCACACCACCATATTTGTCGCCGAGTGGAAACGACCACAAGAACGAAAGGAATTCGTTGCGGGAGATGGTTACTTTGTTCGGCAACGGGATATCCGAGGAAGCCGCAGTCTGCGCGTTGCTGGCCAGAAGATCGCTGAAAAACCGGACCTGGTAGATAGGCGTGTTGAGGTATTCGCGCGCCGCGGGCCCCTGGGCCGTAGCCGCCCCAGGGCAGAACGTTCTCAGCGCTATCACCATGCTCAATAGCGTCCTGCGCGTCATCCGGAGTTTAGATTCATCGAATAAGCGCAAACCGGGAGGCCTCGCACCTGCGATTACAACGAGGAGCCCAGGCTAGACGCGACCGCGCGAATCGGAAACTAGCAAATCACCTAGGGTTCATTGGAAGCTGGGAGTTTTCCCAGTTGCACGGGCTTCGCACGACTTCTAGTCTGCGCATGTAGCAGTCAAAGCAA
>DASYBJ010000676.1:0-5154 GCA_036500845.1 Acidobacteriaceae bacterium | reverse complement strand
ATGGTCGTTAGCAACGCTGGATGAAGTCCTATTTCCTTGCGTCTTCTCATTGATAGTCGACGGGACGGATCGACCTTCGACGGATCTTGCTATCCCTCGTGCATTCTTGCGGGATTTATGATCGAAGGGGTGCGGTTGTCCCGATCAAGTGAAAGGTCGCTGGAAGAGACGGTGAGTGGTGCGCTCGCCCTCCCAATAAGGAAAGTACCTCCACATCCAGGCGTGCTCTAGCCTGATTGGATCGCAATGGGAATCTGGTGTGGTCGGAACGATCGCCATCATTTCTTAAGCAGCAAATCAATTTTCAAGACCGAAAGCTCAGGTCGAAAAGGACAATTCGCGTTTCGTTAGCTAAGTCCCACCTAAACGCCTTCGCCCCGCGGAAAATTCTGTCTGCCTGTTCAGTTCTCTTTTGCGCAGCCCCTCCGTAGCACACAGAACCTGCAAAGATCACAGGTCCGGCGCTACCCCTTCAGGGGTTTCCTAGAAGTCTCTACCCTGTAGGATGAGAGAGATAAGGATCTCAAGTGTGGACAGCCAGAATGGGTTCAGCCTTGGAACGAGGGGCGATCTCCTTTTGACTCTGCCAGCCTTGGGACAGGCTGTGTGGTGAACGATGATTGACCTAGGGCCAGTTACTATTATGGCGAAGGCCGTGCCGCACGCGTAGATGCCGCCGCAGCATTGCGAGCGAAAAAACCAAGCCAGGCGAGGCGGAGGCCGAGGCTTTGGTGGCTCCAAAGTGGAGGCTGGGACTTCGTTAGCTCTGAATGCCGGGTGAATTCCGCGACGTGTCGGGTGGGCTTTGCGCAAATGCGGCACTTTTTTCAGTCGCTCGCATTTGCGCAAGCTACGAAGATCAACCTAACAGCATGCACATCCAGAGGGGTCGATGTCAGTTTCCGCGCATCGACAATTGCTCTATCGCGTACTCCTGTTCAACTTGTGGACGGCGAACGACCGTGACGCCCTCGTGAGACAACAGGAATTGGGTTCCAGTGTTTTCCTTCGACGAGGTGTGCTTTACGCGCGATACGGTAGCCACCAACACGGGATGCAAGGGGTCTGTTGTATCCACCACTTCGTAGTCTCTGGGCGCCCCCTCTGGCTGTGATTTTGTGTTTATTGCAGATACTAGCAATCCAGCATTGTCGATCACTTCCGTATTGTGAGACAGCTCGAGGGCTGGCAGGGGAGTGATCACCGGCTGCGCTATTTTGTGAACATTCAGAATGGCGAAACTGGACTCATTGCGATAACGAATGAGTACAGCGGAGCCGTTCACATCTTGAACGAAATCGAATGGAGCGGTTCCCGAGATATCGACCCGACCAATCGGGCGGATTTTCGCAGGATCTGTCACATCAAGAATTGAGAGGTTTGTGCCTCCAATCCCTTCGATGTAGAGAATCATTCGTCCGTCGCTGGTGCTATGCAAATAAAGTGCTTCACCGTCTCTCTGTGCCAGGTCAGGCAGCTCCGAAGGAGACTTGACCACAAGCGTTCTTGAGCGGTGCTTGTCATGACTTTGATTGTTTGAAGCGCCATTCGCCTGTGCTGTACCACCGAGAACAGCCGCCAACAGTATGGGGTAAATTGCGGTTTTCATTTAATTCCCCTTTCAGGTTTTCTGCTGTGGGCTTATCCGCTCTACAGCAGGGTTCCGGAAATGTGCTTCGAAGCTTAGGGCCTGTTAACACTAATAAGACAGCAGCGACGGGAGCAGATTTTGCTGAGTGCGAGAGCGAGGAGAGACGCATACCGCGTGTATGTTAGCGACGAGTTACCAAGCAATCGGAAAAATCTGCCCCGTCCCTGCGGGTTGCGGTCAAATCGGGCCATACTTCGTTGAAATCCTTGACTGGGGAACCCGCCACAGCCTTCGGATTCCGCCTCGTCTGGCCCGATTTTCCCTCGCAACGCTGTCCGCCCTATTCGCGTTAACAGGCCCTCGAGATGACAGTGGAATATCGAGCGTCCGCCATTTCCATTCGTCTTCTAGTTTTTTAATCGATGGGTGGGATCGACCTGCGACGGATTTTGCTCTCCCTCGTCCATTCTTGCGGGATTTATGATGCAAGAGGAGGCGCGATGCGCCGATCAAGTGAAAAGGCGATGGAGGAGAGGGTGAGTTGTGCTCCAGGCCCTTCATTCATCGAGAGCCTCACTAAATCCAAGCGCGTCTCCATCCTGATTGGATCGCACGCGGTGCCGCTTTTCCCCTTCCCCCCAGTAATGGGCAGTGAGCACTCTCCTTGGACGGGGCTGATCCTAGAGAGGCATCGCCACGGAACCGTCGTCATACCCGAACACGATCACGCGACGTTCTGCCTACATCTGCAGACCAGCGGAACCGCTGAATTGGACTGGCACTCTTTAGGGAAGGCTGGACACGTCAGGAGCGGGGCTGGAAACCTGATCTTCCTCGTACCCGGAACACACGACGACCTTCTCTGGCATGGCGATTCGCAACGGATCGTAGCATCGATTGATCCATTGCGAATGAAGGAGACTGCGGAGCAATTAGGGCTCAGTAGCATGTGCGATTTTGAGACTTGCTGGTCGTTTAAAGATGAGCAGCTTGCCCACCTGTTGACGGAAATGGACCGAGAAATGGCCTCTCGTTGGGCTATGGGCTCGCTATACGGCGATCTACTGAGTATGTCTTTGTCGATTGCTCTTATCAAGAAGTACGGTCGAGGATCGCCGGTACCAGTTCCGCTAAGAGGCGGTCTTTCTCGGCCCCGTTTAAAACAGGTGCGGGACTACATCGATGAAAACCTCCATTGCAACATTCGGTTAAACGATCTCGCTGCGCTCGCAGGTCTGAGCATGTTTCATTTCGCTCGGTCTTTCCGCGAGAGTTGTGGAGTGACGCCGCATCAATATATCGTCCGAAGAAGAATCGAGCGAGCGAAGGCACTGTTGTTTAAGCCAGAGTGGAGTATTGAACAAATAGCCTCCGCCTCGGGATTCTCAGGCGGAAGCCAATTCTCAAGGGTCTTTCGAGAGATCACCGGCGCCACTCCGACAAGTTGGCGGCGCACGACGTAATCGCAATTCGATTGCTTGATAGCCCCATGTACGGCCGCCTCCGGCGGACGAACATGGGGCGCACCCAGCCACGGGGCGAGCCGGCGCGTCGGAGGGTCAGCGAGCCGGCTACTAAGTAGCTCATGCGAAAGCGCCATCATTCGTCCGTCATAGAGATCAACAGGGTCTGTCATCGACGGACTTTCTGAGCTTCACGCTCCTTTATCGGCTTAAACTTATCTAAACCGAAAGTTATAGATCGGGGTTTTCCCCGGTTGAAAATATGTCCCCGTTGTTTCGTTGGGTCCGAAAGACACCCCGGCCCCGCTCTCTTGAATCTATTCATCTATGACAATCATCCATGACAACTTTGAATCAGACTGCAGCGGAAGGCGGCACCTTTCCACTCGGCGGTGATCTGAAAGTACACCGGCTGGGCTATGGCGCGATGCGCATCACCGGTCCAGGCATCTGGGGCGAACCACCGGATCGTGACGAGTGTATCCGGGTGTTGCAGCATACCGTTGACCTGGGCATCAACTTTATTGACACCGCGGATGCATACGGACCGGAGGTGAGCGAGCAGCTCATCGCCGAGGCGCTTGCACCCTATCCGAAGGAACTGGTTATCGCTACCAAGGGCGGCTTCACGCGCCAGGGCCCGAATCAGTGGGCGCCGGTTGGCCGTGCCGAATACCTGCGCCAGTGCGTGGAGATGAGCCTACGCCGACTGAAGCTCGAGCGCATCGACCTCTACCAGCTTCACCGGATCGATCCGAGGACTCCGGCTGAGGAGTCGTTGAGTGAGCTGAAGAAGATGCAGAACGAAGGCAAGATCCGCCACATCGGCTTGAGCGAGGTCAAGCCCGCAGAGATCGAGAACGCGCGCAAGATCGTGGACGTAGTGTCGGTGCAGAACCGTTACAACATCGCCGACCGCGGGCACGAGGACACCCTTGAATATTGCGAGAAACACAACCTTGCGTTCATTCCATGGTACCCAGTAGCGGCCGGGAAGCTGACGCAGCCGGGCGGCGTGCTGGATACGGCCGCGAAGAAACACAATGCGACTATCTCGCAGATTGCGTTGGCATGGCTCCTGCACCGCTCGCCGGTGATGCTGCCGATTCCAGGCACCGCGAAGGTCAAGCACCTGGACGAGAACACTGCCGCGGCCGGGGTAAAGCTCTCAGCCGAAGAGTGGAAGCAGGTTGAGGCCTCCGCTCAGGCGAACACGAAGTAGTTGGGCTTCACTGGGCTTGTTAACACTATCAGGGCGAGCAGCGTTGCGAGCGAGAACCAAGCCAGGCGACGGGAGGCCGAAGGCTTTGGTGGCTACAAGGTCTAGGGAGACTCCGCTGCTGGTCGAGCAGACGAGATATAGCTTGCAAGAAGCAATTCAACGCACCCAGCGTTGCTGGTAGGAAAGCAGATCCCTCGGCTCGCTGCGCCTCGCTCGGGATGACAGCGTTTAGGTTGAGAGGATGGATGGCAGCAGATCACAGATCTGCTGGGCAGCTTCGGCGCGTTTTTCAGAGTCTCCCTAGGCTGATAACGAAGAATGCTTGGTTTCTTCGCCGCAAGGCTTCGTCTTTCGGCGCGAAGCTAGGAGGACGGGCCAATTTCCCCGGCTTGGTTGTCGCTCGTCGCTCGAAGATTCCCGATATTCGTCGCTCCTCGCTTCTAGATCCGAGAAAATTGGCTCCGTCGCTGTATCCTAATATTCCAGGGCTGCGCGGTACTACCGCTCTCGCCCTCTTGCTCCGCTCGCCCTTCCCAGGCTCGCTTCGCAATTCACCCCAATAGTGTTAACAGGGCCTAGAGCATTCTTCGGTGCAGTGCCTGGGGACCCAACAGGTTACGGTGCCTCGCCGGCGCAAACAGAACTTACCCTTCTCCGCCGTGCACTCAACGAGGGGAGCGCTGCCTAGGCCACCATGGTCAAGATACCAGGACGTGCGGGCGAAACTGATGGAGGCGTCGGCTCCGGCATAACCGGTTCCGCCCTCCTGCAGAGGGACACTGTGCCGTCCGGTAATATTTTGAAGTCATAGATCAAATAACAGCCGCCGCACAGCCAAAAGTGCTCGACAGAGATCTGTTCTTCTACACGGTGGACGA
>DASYBJ010000675.1:0-6779 GCA_036500845.1 Acidobacteriaceae bacterium | reverse complement strand
ACCTTCTCGCGGCCCTGTTGCGTAGGATGGTAGAAGGCGCTCCCGCGCAAGCGATCCGGAAGGCAATCCATATCTGCAACTTTTTCTTCGACGTCGTGCGCATATTGGTAGCCCTTGCCATACTCGAGATGCTTCATCAAGGGTGTCGGCGCGTTTCGCAGATGCAGAGGTACCGGCTCGGCGCGATTCGCTTCGATATCCGCAGTCACTTCCTGATATGCCGTATAGAGTGCATTCGACTTCGGCGCGAGCGCCAGATAGATGGCGGCTTCTCCAAGGGCCAGGTCTCCCTCCGGAGAGCCGAGAAAGTGGATCGTGTCGCGCGCGGCAAGAGTGAGCGTCAGCGCCTCCGGTGCAGCAAGTCCGATGTCTTCTACTGCCATCCGCACCAGCCGGCGCGCCACATACATCGGATCTTCACCGGCCTGGAGCATCCGGCCCAGCCAATAAAGCGCAGCATCGGCATCGCTGTTGCGTACACTCTTGTGCAACGCCGAGATCAGGTTATAGTGCTCTTCGCCCTGCTTGTCGTAGAGCAGCATGCGCTGTTGTAGAGCGTCGGATGCAATCTCGACAGAGATCCCTCCACCTGGACCGCGGCTTGAAGTCAGTTTGGCAGCAATCTCAAGCGCGTTGTACGCGTAGCGCGCGTCGCCGCTCGAATAGCTGGCGATTCTTTCGAGAGCCTCCGCGTCCGCAGTCAGTTCCAAATTACCCAAACCTCGCTCTCGATCCCCTAGCGCGCGCATCAGCAAGAGTACGAGTTGCTTCTCGGTCAAAGGCTTGAGCGTGTACACGCGGCAGCGTGAGAGCAGAGCCGCGATCACTTCGAAAGAGGGATTTTCGGTCGTTGCTCCTATCAGGCGAATTGTTCCCCGTTCGACGTAGGGCAGGAATGCGTCTTGTTGAGCCTTATTGAAGCGATGGATTTCATCTACGAAGAGAATCGTTCGCGAACCCAGGCGTGCTGCCTTCTCCGCGTCCACCATCACCTGTTTGATCTCTTTAATTCCTGAAAGCACGGCCGAGAACTCGAGAAAGCTGGCCTGTGTGCTCTCGGCGATGATCTTCGCAAGCGTCGTCTTGCCTACGCCAGGAGGTCCCCAGAAAATCATCGATGTAGGATCGTCGCGCTCAATCTGCATCCGTAACGGTTTACCCGGACCGATCAGATGCTCCTGGCCAACAAATTCGTCCAAGGTTCGCGGACGGATCCGCTCCGCCAACGGTGTCGATTTCGCACTTGGGCGGGACATCGACGCATGGTCCGGAACCGGCCCAAATAAGCTCATGATTCAGCCTTTGAGCGGGTTAGATGCTGCGAAGCCGATTCCGATGACTGAAGTTGCCGCTGGCGCGCCGCCTCATACAACAGCACGCTCCCGGCAACCGCCGCATTCAGGCTCTCAACCGGCCCCGGACACGGGATTGTGACCCTCGCATCTGCCTCAGACAGCCAGCTTTCCCGGACTCCGGTGCCCTCGTTCCCCACAAGCAACGCCGTCGGCGCCGCGAACTCCGGGTGCGTAGATCCGTTGCGGGCGACCGCCGCAACCACGCGCACTCCGTGACTGCGCAGCCCCGAAAACGCCTCCGATGCCGGCATCGACAAAGTGGGGAGCCGAAAAGCTGAACCGGATGATGCTCGCAGGGTCTTAGCGTTCCAAAGACTCACCGTTCCAGGCAAAAGGATCATACCCGAGGCGCCAAAGGCCTCGGCCGAGCGTATCAACGTCCCAAGGTTCCCCGGATCCTGCAGGCCCGCTGCGATTACGACCAACGGAACACCCTGCAGCATTTGTTCCATGCGCCACTCCGGAGGCTCGATGAGCGCCGCGATCCCCTGAGGATTCTCAGTAGCTGCTGCGCTTGAGAACACTTCTTCTGAAAGCAGCAGCACTTCCGCGGCACCCCACGTACAGTCACGGAATAAGCCTTCGCTAGCGCTGCTCACAAATGCGGTCTGCACTTTGAGTCCGCTGCGCACCGCCTCGTTTACCAGGTGCTCACCTTCAATCGCGATAAGACCGTGTCCGGTCCGTAGGCCGCGCTGCAGCCCCGCGCGGAGCTCTTTTACCCGAGCATTTTGCCGGCTTTCGATCTTTCGCAAGTGCCGTTGTGCTGGGGTCTGCATGGGCGAGGAACTCATCGCGATTGTACCCGCAGTCTGATTGCCCCTGCTAAGGGCGCCGGAGCCTGGAGGAGGACAACTTCGTCGAAAATTTGCTTCGGTTCCAGCGTAGACTGCATAAGAAGGAAGGTCCTAGTCGCTCGACATCGGTGCAATAGGATCAGAGTCGAAGTACGGAACCTCGTTCCAGTAGATGAACCCCCAGAGCGACTCGGCGATCCGCGCCTTGCACGCTCCGGTCAACGCTCGTCGACAATAGCGGCTGGATCGATTCGTGCGTTGTATGGCTTCGTTTTTCAACTTCTTCCGTGTGGGAGCGAGCTTGTTTGCTGAGATCTTGCGGGTGCACCCGGACGAACCAGAGCCGGACCGGATTCAATACATCGTGTCGTGTCTCCAGAGAGGCAAGGTAGTTGGAATTCCAACGGATACATTCTACGGTTTGGCAGTCGACCCGGTGAACCTTCGCGCTGTAGAGAAAATCTACGAGATCAAGACCCGGTTGAAGCAAAAACCCCTGTCACTCTTGGTTGCAAGTACCGCTCAGGCCTATGGCTTGGCGCGCGAGATCGATGCCAACTTCGATCGCCTGACCGAGCGATTCTGGCCTGGCCCGCTCACTCTCATTGTGCGCGCTGGTTCTAAACTCCCTCTGCGCTCCACCGCGAATACGGGCAATGTTGCTTTACGTGTGCCGGACTGTCCTATCCCGCGTGCAATCGTTGAAACTCTGGGGCTTCCGGTTACCGCTACTTCCGCTAACCTGCAGGGGGCGCCCGAGTGCAACTATGCTGCATGTGTTCGAGATCAGATTGGAGATAGGATTCCCCTGATCGTCGACGGCGGTCCTACCGGCCGCAGCATCTCCACCACGATCGTTGATCTCTCCGGCGGCGATGGTGCTTGGCAAGTCCTCCGCGAAGGAGCGATCCCGACGCACGAAATCGCTCTTGCACTGCAACGCTAGGAATACTCATGCTCGTGCCCGATACGCATCTGCGCCGATCGCAGCCTGGAGCCACGGCCGGAGCTTCCGGAGCGGCACGTTCCGTTGTTCGTTTCCTGCTTGTAACCGCGCTGTTCGCCGGCGTCGGCTGGTTCGTGTGGCTCTACGGTCAGATCCGCGCATACTCCACTCGCGAGGAGGCGCGCCCTGCAGACGCGATTGCTGTCTTCGGTGCTGCTGAGTATGATGGCCGGCCCTCTCCGGTTCTACGTGCGCGCCTAGACCATGGACTCGCACTCTACCAGGAGCACCTTGCTCCCTTGGTGATCACTCTGGGAGGTGCTGGCGACCCGAGTAATTCCGAAGGAGCGGTTGGTCATGACTACCTTCTCGCGCATGGAGTCCTTGAGGCGCAGATTATTGCGGAAACCCAGAGTAAGAACACCGAAGAATCCGCGAAACGATTGGCCATCATCGCTCGCGAGAACCATCTGAACCGGATCATCGCCGTTTCCGATGGCACGCACCTATTCCGCATCCACGCCTTGTGTTCCCGCCAAGGGCTGGATGTCTATACCTCTCCGCGTCCGCAAGGCCGGCCGCTTACCGCCTGGGACGAAACCCAACGAATCTTGCATGAGATGCTCAGCTACACATTGTGGCGTTTGCACATGCACTGACCATCACGCTCGAAGAGGGCCCTATTGAGCCACACTGCTGGATTTGCCATCCTTCGCACAGGTGGAGCTCCGCGCGAGATTGGCAAATCCCTCAGCGTTCACGCCAGAAAAGCAGCCAGCGCAATCCCGACTGCGGCCGCGGTCGACAGAAAATTTACCGCGTCGTTGTTCAACAGTCCGTGCCGCTCAGCCGTGGCTCCCAAGATTGAATCGAAAAACAAACCGGCGAAAGCTCCAACAGCCGCAGCGAGTGCCGCGCGCAAGCTCAGTCGAAGTGTCAGCACGGCCACGAGCAGAACGACCAGCGCACCGAGCACCCCGGCAATCGTTCCTGCCGCACTTACCGCGCCGTCTGTTCCGGGAGCAACATGCCGCCATGTCGTCACTAGGACCGGCTCACCCCCCAAAACCGCTCCAAATTCGCTCGAGAGCGTGTCTGCCGTAGCCTCGGCCAAGGCGGCCGTCACCATCACGCTGCACAGGATATTCACCGAGAACAATCTGCCGCCTTCTCGAAGGCTTACGGTCGAAAGCGTTCGATCGCGCGCGAGGGAGATGGCCAACGCAAGCGCAGCCGACACTCCAGCCATTCCTAGGTTGGCGACCACCTGAGCAGCGCTGCGTCCACTCCGGTTCTCGGCAACCCCCAAATTCTCTTTCATTCTCCTGCCGAATCTGGTTGCCGCGAACGTGAGGAGGAAGAGCACCACAAGAGCCGGTACCCCGGAATAGAACCACTGCTTGTCTCCGCTGGTGTCGGGAAAGAGGGCCAGAACGGCGGTCAAAATCCCCCCCGTGAACGCAGCAACTCGAGTTGCGGCACGTGCCAGCCACACGATTCCAGCGAAGCCCACGCTGATCAGGAGTGCAGTCTGGGTGCTTGTGCTCCACGATTTTGCTGCATAGTCCGCGGCTACGAACGCGCAGAATGGTAAAGCAATGCTGACGAGCAGCCGGGATTGCCATCGTAGGGAAGTCGATTCCCGGCAAGTTGCGGTCATAAACTCTTCACTTCGTGGGGTTCCTCTTTTTGGACTCGGCGTATCGCGATACGTGCCATCGCGTTTACAATCATCTTTCTATGGCATCTTCATTCTTACTGTGGCCTTACAGGTGAAGGCTGCCGTTGTAAGGTCACACAGCAGTCAAACGACGATACTATGCAGTTCACCTTTTCCGCACCTGCCAACGCGTCGGCCGGATTTCGCGGTCGCGTTCGGGTGGATTACGCCGGATACATCTACCGCAAGAGACTGGGAAACGAAACGTAGTGAGGTATTTACGAGTGCGTAGGATGGTATTGCCCCGGATGCGGGGCATGCGGCGGATTTTTTCGCTGGGTGTTGGACCACGCGATCTTAAACGAATCTTCTCGTTCGGGTCTGAAGCAGGCAGTCTCGAAGAAGGCATCAGCTGCCCGGCACAATACGGGAAAACTACCGGCGAATCGAGATCACTCCAGGCCACACAAGACATTGCCCATTCTGTCCGGGCTTGGCTTCCGGCGGCATTGGCCTGCTGCTCCGCGTTGGCAGGGTGCGGAGGGCAATTTCGTCCGGTAGTCAGTCCGATCACCCCAACCGGTCCGGCTTCTCAACCTCAGACTTTTGTCATGGTGACCACAACGACTGGGACGAATAGCCCTGGTCTGGCAAACGTCTTTGACGGCGCAGGAGACACCCTTCTCAGCCAGGCAACGCTGGCTACCCGTCCGCTCTCCGTTGCGGTCAACCCAACCGGAAGTCCGGTGCTTACCGCGAATGCCGACGGCACTCTCAACAGCTATGATCCGTCAGCGAGCCTTCGCAGCAATCTGGTTTTCACAAGTACGCTTCTCCCGCCGGGGAAGCCGTACAACATGATCAACACCACAAACAATCTATTTGTCACGATGCCCAACGTGTCGGCCGCGGCGGTTTTGAAGCCAAGTGGAAACCTCTTCTCCTATATCCAGCAGTTGCCGTTGGCTACCAGTCCGGTAAACTTCGCGGGGAATGCAAACGCGCAGAGGATCTACGCGATCTCACAGGGCAATGCTCAAAGCAATGTGGCTTTTGGCGCCTGTGAAACTCCCTCCCAGGTAACGACGCCAGGTCAGGTCGCAGCAATCGAGACTACGACGCTAACTCAGTCGAATGTGTTGCCGGTCGGCATCTGCCCCGTCTTCGGCATCAGTTCCACCGACAATCTCCGCACATACATTCTGAATCGGGGCAGTGGGACCGTGACAGTCATCAACAGCCAATTGAACCAACTGGACAACTTCGGCCAGGTCACTCCTAAACCCTATCTGACTCCCGCAACCGGTACGATTACTCTTCCGGCTCCGACGGGCTCCACAAGCTCGACATTTAATGCAGGTCCGGTTTATGCCGACTATCTCCCTTCGACCTCGCAGCTCGTAACAGCCAATTACGATTCCAACACGATCAGTATCATCAATGTCACAACGGACATTTATGCGAACGACGCGCCAATTTTTGGCCAGACGGTCACCGTTCCAGTTGGCAACGGACCCGCGGCTGTGACCATACTCCGTGATGGCAGCCGCGTCTACGTCGCCAATCAAAAAGACAGTACCGTCAGCGTCGTCAACCTCACGACGTTTCAGGTGGTAGCAACCATTCCGGTCACCGGCCACCCGATCTCAATTGGTTCGCTCTTCAGCACGCCATTCGGCCAAGTCTACGTGATCCCTTCCGATCAGCCTTACATGACCGTAATCCGAACAGATACCGATAAAGTAGACGCGGCGGTTCAGTTAGCTGGGACCGGTCTGGACGTGCACGCAGGCTCGCAGTTTGCTGGGGCAACAGCCTCAACGAACTCCGCTGCGAGCGCGATCAACATCAGCCATGCCAGTGGCAGTGGTGCGCCATGCGGTTATGGGGCACCTTACTATCAACAAGGCGGACCTTGCAGCTTGTTGGGCAATTTCCCCGTATCAACCTTCTAGGTCTCATTCCTAGCCCGAATTGAGAAGTCGCGGGGCAGGGCAGCAGCGTTGCCGTTCAAGGCACAC
>DASYBJ010000674.1:0-4213 GCA_036500845.1 Acidobacteriaceae bacterium | reverse complement strand
TTCGATCAAGGCATCGCTATTCGCGGCAGCTTGGACCTTCACGAGCTCACCATAACGCTCCCACGAGAAGGGAGGCTTGGCTACATGAGGAGCAGACTGGACGGATCCCCAAGTAAGCAGAGAGTCCAACCATCCCGTGAATTCACCCGGGGCCTGTTCCGCGATATGGAGACAAAGTTGCATTGGCCCATTCGTGGTACTCCAGGTACCCACAAGCCACGCTCCGCCGGCGCCTGTCCGAAGTCCAGGGCGCATGAGCGTCACCTGAGAGTCGAACCGTTCGCGGTGAATACGACCCGACCATCTATCTCGCGGAATGCGTAACAGGTCTAAGTCAAATCGCGGATAGTGTAAGGTTAATCGCCCTTCTTCATATCTGACGCTGCCGCCACGCGGAGAGTCACTGAAGGAGTTCTCCTCTCCGAAAGAGAGCACGGCTCCGGCTCGCTGGTAAATTCCCACCTGAAGAGCGTGCCAATCCTGTTCAGTTCCAACCAGCGTCGTTGTCTCCACGGGCGCCGTCGTGTAGAGGACAAGGTGTATGCCGATCGCACCACCCCGAGCGTCAGGAGCTTCCCATACTCCAGAGAGTTCTTCGGGGTGGAGAACCGGCTTGCCGAGATAAAAACTCTGATCCTCTGCCTGCTGCGTCAAACCAGAATGGAGAGTGTCGACCTGCGAAAATGCTCTGCACGCCGCAAGACTGCAAACGAGTGAGATGCCGACCGCAAGTTGTCTCAGCCAGTGCTCCATGTTGTTGTTTAGACACCTTGCTTATGATGGATGTTCCGCTTCGTGCGAGAAACATCGTCGACTAACGAAATATGCGAACCTTTGTTCTTGAATGAACAATTCCCGGGGCTATTATCCTCTTTTTCGACAGTAAACGTGCTCCAGCGGTTGATCACAGGGGACAATGCCTTTCTCCGAGTCGAGGCACTGCGGCCGAGATCGAGACTGCCGTCGCTAGCGGCGCACCAGTTCGAGTTCCACGCCTCCAATTAGAGAGCGACCTTGCATCCTGACTCCGGTGATCTCCTCGTACCCTGTATTGCTGAGGTTTGTCATTCGGAGATAGGGACGCAACCAACCTTTCTCCCGAGCTGCTGAGGTATCCCACACCGGATACGGGGTCCGCTGGTAGCGTTGAGTTATACCCACGCGGTTGCGTATGACAAGCCCGCCGGGCAGGACACCGGTCCACTCCGCGTTTGCGTTGTTGACCGGATAATTGAAGACGTACTCCGATTGCAGCCCATGGAGCGCAGACTGCGCTCCGGAAAGCAGCGTCCAGGAGAAACGGAAGCTCTGGTTGCGCTCGGGGTTCCATGTGACCGCACTCTCAAAGCCTGCGAAGCGCAGCCCAGTGAGGTTGCTTGCCCGCCACAGTTGGGTTGGATTGGCGCGGACGTAATCGATGGCATCGTGCTGTCGAGCATAGAAGACGCTGAGCGATGCGGTCGCTTTGGTTCCAGGATACCAATCCGCACCCGCTTCTCCTGACCATGCCGATTCCGGTTGAAGGTTGGGGTTCCCGACGGTTGTAGGATCGCTGTAGTAGAGGTCGGTGTAGGTGGGCAAGCGGAAGCCGTAACCGCCAGCGGCACGGAGCTTCAACCGATTTCCGAGCCAGATACTTCCGGCGAGATCCGGACTAAGTACTGAACGCGCCCCACCGCTCAGGATCTCCTCACGCAGGCCAACAGAGAGGGTCCAACGCTGCGCCGAGCGGAGGTCCAGATCGACGTAGCCCGCTCCGCTATTCCTGGCGTGATGGCCCAAGTTATTGCTGGCGATCGCGTCTCCATCGGTCTCGATACCGTAGAAGAGTGAGGCTTGCTTCTTGAGTTGTTCTTTTCGCCGCACGACGGCCTGCCAGCTTGAATCGACGTGATTGTTGGCATACACAGAGGGGTCGGCACGCAGCAGAATGAAATTGTCAGTGTGTCTGCGATATCCGAAGGCCGCTTGCGTCTTCGAACCTAGCTCCTGCTGTGCAGAGGCGAACCAGCCCTTGGTTCTTTCCCACGAGTTGTAGTTTCCATAGAACTGATCTGCTCCAAACGCCTGATCGCTCGCGGCAAGGAGGATATCGCTTTGCCCTAGCGCAGTTGCGTAGCGGCTTTCGGAACTCGCGCTTTCGCTGCGATAGTCTCTGTCGGGAATGAATCCGGCGGAAAGGGCTCGCTGCCCAGTCAGAGCTTCACTCCATTTGCGGCCGGCTGCGCCGGCCAGAACTCCCTGCTCATTTTCTCCGTAGCTGCCCACCCCGGCATGCAGGCGTATGCTGTCGACTGTAGGCACTGCGGATACAAAGTCCACAATCCCGCTGAGCGCATCTTCTCCATAAAGCGTCGAACCTGCGCCATGCATTACCTCAATGTTGCTCATGGCCGCAAGGGGGACGGGCAGATCAAGGTTGTGGTGCGACGATTGCGCATCATTGATTCGCAATCCGTTCAACAGGATGAGTGTCTGCGCGGAGGATGAACCTCGCAGCGAGATATCCGCTTGCACAGTTCCGGCGCCGCGCTGCTCGAGGAAGAGCGAGCTGTCGGAGCGCATATAGTCCTCAACGGTCCCAAAGGTCAGCGGATGCTCTTGCGTATCCAACAACACGACTGAACGCGCAGATTCGCCTTCAGTCACTGGTTCGGGGCTACCCAACACGAGAACTGTCGAAACCTGAGGTGGCAGCTTGGGTGAGGTCTGCTGTGCATGTGCGGAAGGTTTTAAGAGGAGATCCGCTAGAAAGAGATATGGAATCGAGCATGCAGACCAGCAGAGCAGTGCGATCCCAAGCCGGACTCCTCGCGATCTTAGCTCTATTGGTACGAGGTTTGCTGTCAGTTTCGTATCCTCCGCTCGGGCGCACTGGAATTTAATCTCGACGCACACTCGTCGTGCTGAAGTGAACTTTGAAAGACAAGCTCTATCGGATCCGCGGAGAGCTTTTGCGGAATCAGCATTCGCAGGCACCCTACGTGCTCTCCACCTGAGGTCGGCAAATGGAAGCGTCTCAATAAGAGTTGCGTTTGCAGGATTAGGGTCTCCCCGGAGGAACCTTTAGCAATCTCGCATTCCGCGGGCATCGCAGACAAACATAACCGCAGTTCGGAGCTTCAGTCGTACGCGAAAAGTTGTCTATCGAAATAGATTCGTTCTAGCCAAATCGACCACCGCGTCTCCCCGCCCGCTCAGGACTGCCCGAATCAAATAGAGGCCAAATCCCAAAGCTTGCTCTGGGCTGATTGTAGGCGGCATCGAGAGCTCCTGGGGGTTCACAATCACATCAATCAAGGCGGGACCCTCTTCTTGGAGAGTGGTCTTCAAAGCAGGCGTGAGATCTTCCGGCCTCTCAACCCGGAGACCCCGGATATCCGCCGACTCGGCCAGCTTGGCGAAGTTCGGGTTCTTCAAATCCGTGCCGTAACCAAAGCAGTCCGGCCGCCTTCATCTCCAACTCTACAAAACTCAAGGACCCGTTGTTAAAGACCACTACTTTTACGGGAAGCTTCAACTGTCTGAGCGTCAATAGATCGCCAAGCAGCATCGCCAATCCGCCATCCCCCGAGAGCGAAATGACCTGCCGCTCGCCTGACGCCTGGCGGAATATCCGCGCACCTACTTTAAGGAAGAGATCGTACAGGCGTTCTGTCAGCTAAAAAGCGGTCAGGTAAGGAGCGGTTCGCTCAGAACCGGTCAGCGAAAGGCCGGTCAGCGAAAGAAGGACGTACCGATCAGAAAGTACGCACTTTGATGCAGGCAGCTGTGGTTTTCCACCCATCGGGCTGGAAAAACACCAGCCCGATGGGCGGCCCGGGGTCTTTTGGGCTCCGTGCATTCTAGGTTAAGTGCAGTGTCTCCTAGTGTGGTGAGTCTTAAGTTTGTTACAGAATTGGAAAGCGGGAAGTGTGCCGAAATGGCGTTGCCTCAGGGGCTAAACAGGGTGCGAAAAACTCTGTTTTATATGAAAAACTTCTGTTTTGTATCAGGGCACGATTTCAGCCGCAGGCGAAGGCTTTTCCGTCCCGGCAGCAGGCTTTGGGTGCCGCATTCTACGCGCCACGCTTTTCGGCGCGTAGGGTGGGAAACCACAGCTCTCTACCCCTGATTTTTAAGGAAGCTCTGATTAAGCCTAGCTTTGTATTTAGTCGTGCCGTTAATTGAGCAGAATCATTGCGGCCTTCAGGCCCTGAGGTATCTTTCTAAC
>DASYBJ010000673.1:0-4570 GCA_036500845.1 Acidobacteriaceae bacterium | reverse complement strand
ATCGTGCAAAGCCGTCTAAGAAGTCAGCCTTAAGCTCCTGTTTGCCACATACGCATCGGCCGTTGTCGTGGACGACTACAACATCGTCGGTCACCATATCTGCCAGACGGTTAGCGTCACCAGCTTTCACCGCAGCGAGCCATGCTTCCCGTATCGCTGCAATCTTAGAAACATCCGAATCGATACTTGAGTCTGGAGAGTTCACGTGCGCCTCCACAGTGACCAAGCCGATTGGAGACGCAAATCTGCTGGCGAGTCAACCCCTGGTTTGTCGGCCAGCAAGAAGTAACTCGGTTCCTTCCTGTTTGCCCGTGATCCGCTCAGAACCAGGGCGCTAGTCCGCTCGTGAGTGTAATCACCTGTTATCGACAGGGAAGGAATTGCCTGCAGCCCTGCAGCTTGAGAGCGTCAGGGGGCTTGTGGGCCCGAGTAGGCATCGGCAGCAGTTGCTCACTCATAGATATCTTCTTACTCGGAAGCAATACTGTGTGTATTCCTCGCCGTAATGCTTCTTCAAGTATTCTTCCTCACGCAGAACCTGACGATGAAAAAGCCAAAAACCCACAAGCATATAAATCAAGAGTATCCAGTTTGAGAAAATCAGGAATTGGCCGATCAGGATAAGGGCAAACGCCACATAAATGGGATTACGGCTATGGGCGAAGATTCCGTCCGTTACAAGTTTGTCTGGGCGGCTTGTATCTATGCCAACTCGAAAGCTCTTTCTAAAAGAAATGAGGCTCCACAATAACAATGACAGCCCCGCAAAGCAGAATGTCACTCCGAGCCACTCGGCGATCCCGGAATGAAAGATCTCCTTGGTGCCCACCGTAGGGAGGCCGAAAGCGGCGGCGAATACGATGTAAAAGTAAAACAGGGCAAAAGGCGGAATCAGAAAATCAGTCTTGTGTGTATCGCCGAATTTGAGGGCGGCGATTCCTTGCCTTTTCATGAACAAGAGTCGGCTTACCACCATACCGAGCATCAAAACGATCGTCAGTGCCGCGAAGTATCTGGGCATAAAAAGTCCCAATAGAGTGCGACTCTAGCGGCTTCGGCCCGTTTGTGCAATCCAATGGCTCCCCCCGACAGTCGGTGACGGTTCGAGGAATACTCGACTAGAACAGACCGTGCTCGTGCGCGACCTTGCCCCGTCGCGCTTCCGATACAACCCTGTCCCTATCGCTGAGTTCTGAACCTTGTTCTTGCCCGGAATCAAGAGATCACAACCCATCGGAGATGAGAGTTGCAAGGCAGCACAGTGCCCGGATGCAAAGTGTTTTAACAGTGTGTGACCCACCCGCTTTAGCTCAGGATTGCGTGGGCTATCTTTAGGGTTTCATTGCGAAGTTCGGGATCAGGACTGATAAGGTAAAGAGTCCATGCCGATCACACTGACAAATCCGTTCAAGGGGCGCCAGTATCCCGGGGACGTAATTCTGCAGGCCGTCCGCTGGTATCTGCGATATCCGTTGGCCTACGAGCATGTCTCTGAGCTATTGGCAGAGCGGGGCCTGGAAGTGGATGCCAGTTGTGTTTGGCGTTGGGTGCAAGTCTACTCGCCGGAATTGAATAAGCGTTGCCAACCGCATCTCAAAAGACCTCGTTCATACAGCACCTCCTATTCAACTTTTTCACAACAGAAAGAAATCAGACTACTTTTGGATCTCTCCATTCCCGATCTCTAGCACTGCTCGCGACTCTGTCACGTCGGCAGATATAGCCTACGTGCTGGTGGGTGAAGCGGCGCCCAAAGGCTGTTCGGCAACCTGCGGTATTTAGCCGATCGGCGATATCCGCATAGGCATATCGGCCAGCCATTGAGTGAATCTGTGCGACAGCGTTTGGCGGAGTCTTCAGAGAGGCTTCGCCAGGTGCTGTGCGCTTGATGCTGGAGCGCGTTATGGTTCCCGAATGCCATCGAATCTGGATTTCAATTTGTCCGGCTTGACTGACACCGTCTAGTTGCACGGATTCAATGGCCAGACGCAGCAACTGTTTCCGTTCCTGATTCGTCGTGCTCTGGGATTGCCAAAGGACGGGTAAATTCTGCGACAACTCTTGGATCGTCTTACGCTCCTCGGGGGTGATGTTCCATTTGGCTTCTTGTTCGGCTTGGCTATAGGCCTGCTCCAGCCGAGCCACTCTCTCTAGCTTCTCGTTCCATCGCCGCTCCAGCTCCGAGGCCACCAAACGGTTGTCAGGATCCACAGCGTCGTATTGGCGTTGTGCCAGCCGCGTTTCATAGCGTGCTTGTTCCAGTTGCAGCTCCCGCTGCCGACGTTGCACCGCAAGATCCTTTTCCAATTGCTCCAGAACCCGCAGCCCTACCTCTAGGCTCAGGGGAGAGACAGACTGCAGAAATGCTTCGACCACCGCCGCATCCACCGGCCGCGAGGTCATACTCTGGCATATCGTATCTCCATCTTCGTACCCAGATTGGCAAAGGTACGTGGGAGATCGCTTCTCACTCACGGCGCGGTTTTGTACACCCATCTTGCGTCCGCAGATCCCACAGTAAACCATCCCCTGCAACAAGGCGCTTCCCTCCCGAGCTACACCCCGCGTCTGCTGGCCGCGATTCCAGTTTTGGTACATTCGCTCGCCGTTCTTCACGTATTCCTCCCAACTCAGATAGGCTGGATGATGGGCATCAATCTTCACCGGCCATTGTGCCATGGAAGTTTGATGAGGGAGCACTTTGCCCGTCTTGGCCGAGCGGCGATCTCCGGAGTATTCCATCCGACCGAACACGTACACTCCAGCGTAGGCCGGGTTATGCAGGATACGAACCACCGCGCTCAGCGTAGGCGTCTTCCAGATCAGCAAGCCATATCCCTCCCGACTCGTTACTCGCGTGGGAAGGTCCAATTTCTCCCGTTTCAGATCGCGCACCACACTCCGCGCCACCCCGTGGCGGCGAAAGGCTTCGAACAAGTAAGCCAATCGTTCTCGCACCTGAGCGTCGGGATCCAGTTCCCAATTTCCATCCGCGCCGCGCACATAGCCCACGGGCAGAGGAAACTGCAGCAACCCTTTGCGGGCTTTGTTCCAGCGGCCCTCGTACAATCGCGTCCGCAAGGTGAACAGTTCTGCTTCTGATAGAGTCCCTTTTACCCCGAGCAGCAATCGGTCATTTGGTTCCCGAGGGTTGTAGATCGCACTTTCATCGGCAATGAGAGTTCCTGTCAGCCCGCAGATTTCAATCAGCCGATACCAGTCGCTGTTATTGCGAGCCAAGCGCGAAGCCTCGAGCATCATGACGATTCCCACCTTGCCCAAGCCCACTTCGGTGACCAAACGCTGAAACCCGCTGCGGTGCGCAGCCGTGCTGCCCGAACGGCCTTGATCCTCGTCGATGACATCGACGCGACTCGCTGGCCAGCCTAACTCCAGGGCCCGCTCCCGCAGATGATATTGCCGCTCGGTGCTCTCGCGATGTTCCAGGACTTGCCAGGGAGTAGATTGCCGAACGTAGACATAAGCTAGGCGCTCACAGTGCGTGCTTTGGATCTTCACTGTACTCATGACATTTCTCCTGGGCAGCGACGGTCCGCATGTGGCGACAGGCCACATCGACCCACAGGGTTGGCAGGGTTAGGGAAAGCGGCTCAGCTTCAAGGGCTGGCGGATTCCGCCGCGCTCGCTGCGCGAGCACGCGGGAAGTCGGCTGAGTCTCCGACGGGATTACCGAGCTCGATCGGAAGTTCGATCCTGGTTTGGCAAACTCCTGTTTCGCCCAACGATGGGGTAAACAACCCCCACTGCGCACGCAACGAAGTACGAGGTGAGCGAAGAAACTGCAGTCGTCAAGCAGAGCGAAAAGAAACTGCTGACGACTCGTAGCATTGCTCAGTTTCAGTCCCTCACTGCTGGAGGAAAGAAAAAAGGCAGATTCCTGGGATGTGCTTGGGCGGGAAATGGGCGACAGGGCTAACATCCCTTCGCGCGTGGTTACCACGGTTGCAGAGTCCGGCGAGCATTGCTCCAGACTCGCGGGCAACGCCACCAAGGACGACTGGGGCCTGAGGAGGTCCAGCACCTTCGAACATACGGCAGCACTTTTCAGCCGAGAAGTGTTTTTCCAAATCAAGGTCACCGGGTGGTTAATGACAAACGGGGTGATCACGGCCGCGACCTTACCGTTCTTCCCGACTGCGCAGGAATCGAACCAGATCCCGCAAGGCGGACGGTGACAGGAGGACTGCCGGATGACCAGAAGAGGATTGGATTTCCGGTTTAGGAAGATTTGTCCAATTCCATGGAAGGGCCTGCAATCCCCCATTGCGGAGTCGCACCAGCACCCACGCTTCGGTTTGCCAGAAGACGCGACACACGTGTCCGGACTGACCGCAGCAGGAACTGCGTTCAGAAACAATCGTCACCGTACATCCACAAAATGCAACATACGGTGTTGTCTGTTCTGGGCTTAAAGGGAACACTCAATGAGTACGAACTTGACCTTCTTCGCCAACGGGCAAGTGAAGCTCGCGTCGAAAAGGCGCGACGCGGTGATCTCGTGTCGCACTGCCCAGTCGGTTTCGTTAAGGACGAGGACGGTAAACTTTTA
>DASYBJ010000672.1:0-7829 GCA_036500845.1 Acidobacteriaceae bacterium | reverse complement strand
CCGGACGCCGATTCTCAAGAAACCTCTTGGCGAGATTCTTTGGTTGTTTTTCTTCGACGCCATTCATCACCGTGGACAGTTGTCGACCTACCTGCGACCTCTGGGGGCCAGGGTCCCCTCGATTTACGGCAAATCGGGAGATGAACCCGCATGAGTCACTCACATTGCGTTCGAACCCACAGCCCGCCGCGCCGCCCGACGCCAACGGACACCAGACGATGAATGCGATCGTCGGGTGAAAGCCCAAACCGAAGGTTCACAAACAGGAGAACAACAATGAATCTCACGGGAAACACCATCTTCATTACGGGCGGCGGCTCAGGCATAGGGAGGGCGCTCGCAGAGGCGCTTCACAAGAACGGGAACAAGGTAATCATCTCCGGTCGCCGGAGAGGCCACCTTGAAGCAACAGTGAAGGCGAATCCTGGGATCGACTCCATTGAACTCGATATCGCCGATCCCGCAAGCATCGATGCGGCTACGAAAGAGTTGATCGCACGGTATCCCAACCTCAACGTGGTCATCGATAACGCTGGCATTATGCAGATCGATGACGTCTCAAGCAGGGTAGACGACCAGCTGCTCGTATCAACGATTACCACAAACCTGATAGGCCCGATTCGGGTCACAGGAGCCCTCGTCGATCATCTTAAGCAGCAGAGAGATGCGACGGTCCTGATCGTGTCGTCAGTACTTGGCTTCGTTCCGATGGCTATGACTGCCGTCTACTCATCCACGAAGGCAGCCCTTCACTCCTATGCGCAGTCACTTCGCTATAAGCTGCGCAATAGCTCAGTGAAGGTGCAGGAGATCGCCCCGCCGTGGGTGCAGACGGACTTGCTCAACAGCAACGAAGAGCCGCGAGCAATGCCTCTGAAGGACTTCATCGACGAGACAATCATCGCCCTGGGAACGGACGCGGACGAAGTCCTAGTGGATCGGGCCAAGCCTCTGCGGAACAATCCGGGACCATCGGAGGGGGCTTTCTTCGTTCGATTCAATGGACTGCTCGAGTCTAGCCAGACTACGAGCTGAGCGCGTATGAGGTCAAAGTCCCTGCGCGAGTGATTGCGCAGGGACTTTGGCGTGCGTTGAACTTTACGAACAGTTCTTGAATTCGGGCAGAGGGGACTTTGCTGGGCATCTGCTGATCGGCTAGATTGAACGCACGGAGATCTCTTCGGGAGCTAGGGTACACTGCCGCCAATGCTGTGGTGGAGCCGGAATTGAGGGCGCTGATGATTAGGGCGCCTCCGCAAATTTGCGCAGGTATCGAAATCGATTGCTGTCGGGCGACAATGCCTGCTGACGAACGTGTTGAATGGCGGCGACAATATTAGGATAGGCGCCGCAGCGGCAGACATTGCCGCTCATCAGCTCCTTGACGTCGGCGTTGGTCGGACCACATGACTCCTTGAGGAGGGCGAGTGCCGACATAATTTGACCGGAGGTGCAGTAGCCGCACTGGTAACCGTCATGTTCGATGAAAGCGACCTGCATGGAATGGAGGTTGTCGGGCTGTCCAATGCCTTCAATGGTGGTGATCTCATCGCCCTCGCGCATGGCGGCCAGGGTTAGACAGGAATTAACGCGACGGCCGTTGACGTGAACAGTACAGGCGCCGCATTGGCCGTGGATTCAATTCTGCGACACTCGGATAAACACCCGGCCGCTATTTTGTCGTGCACGATTGTAAGTGCTAGAAGCCCTGGGGTATGGCCCTGGGGATTTTGTTCGCTCTAGCGATTCACCAAGCTCTTACTCCTGTTTCTGCTGGGCCAGGCTCGTTTCCGCAGGCCGATACATGGCAATCAGACGCGACACCAGAACTCCGAGATAAAGGATCCCCAGAATCGCTTCAATGATTGTCAAAGATCTAGCTTGTCCGGTAACCGGTGAGATACCGGCGGCTCCAAGGGACGTCATCACACCGAAGCTGTAGAAGGTTAGAGCGGAATGATCCGGCACTGCATTGCGGTTCAGAATCGGATCAAGGTAAAACGCGCCTGGCTGCAGAGCCACCAGGAACATGTAAATCCTGGTGAAAGCAAAACCTACCAGCAGGTAGATCGACACTGCGCCGAAGATCGTTTGGGCAGTAACGTCCCGCGTGTGAAAGACCCGGTGGAAGACAACCAAGACGATAAGTAAGTCGAAGGCCACGCCCAGCATGAGGCCGGCCAGCGCCAGCTTGCTCGCGGTTGACTCAGACAGAATTGTGCGATGCCAGATAACGGGAATCGCGAAGAGGAGCGCGATAATCCAGGTCGATCGCCGAAAGCTTACGGCATAAATGCTCGCAATCGTAATAAAGAAACTGAGGAGGCGATACCACTGGTAGCGTACTCCTTGTTCGCCAGCATAGGGATACAGAACGAGTTGTATCAGCAAGAATAGGAAAAGGAAGAAAAACCTTCCGCCCACAACAGGCGGAGCTTGCTGAGTGGCTGGCGTCTTTTCATCGTTCATGTGTCGCGCCCCTCTGGACACTGCCCCAACCATTCAATCATGGAAGCGATCTTCGGATGTGAGGAGTTTCCCGAGCAGCAGCTTACGAGGTCCCAAGTCCCTATGCCGAGTCTGGTTCAAGGTTATTTATGCATCGAGAGTATCTGGCGTTCGCCAGAATCATGAAGAGTTAGCTCCCTGCTGAGTCAAAGAATTTCGTCACAAGAGTTGAGTTTGCCCAGCGGGTCTGGTTGAGCACAGACCTAGGGTAAGGCAGAAGAATGAGAGGCAGATGTCAGGCCGGGTGGGGTTCTGCGCTGGACCAGGGTTAAGGTCGATTTCTTACACGGCGGGTCACGCCATCTATGGGTTGCGGATGTCTCGAAGGTATTGTTCGGGGATAGGTTCTCCCGTCAGCGTTTTGAGAAACTCCGTCAGCCGGTCTTTCTCTTTGTGCGACAGGTGCAAAGGCTGGATCTCTTTCGGGCCGCCGATGAAGCTCCCAGCCGGGTCGCCGCCACGATCATAGAAGTTGATGACATCTTCCAACGTTGCCGCCTGGCCGTCGTGAAAATACGGCGCCGTCTCGGCGATGTGGCGAAGGCTCTTCGTTCGCCACAATCCGGGCGGCACCTTCTGGCTGCAGAAGTCGCCGTCGCGCTTCGTAGCGGAATCGTCGCTGAAGTGTCCTCTCACGTTGAAGTCACCGCCAGCGACCGACGGATCACAGATGAGGGCCTGGTTGGCTGCGCGGCCGCTCTCTTTGGGATCGGCGTGGGGCGAAAGGCTGGTGTCGATATGTAGGCCGATGACATGGAAATCATCGTCGGAGAAGTTCGGAGTGGAGTGGCAACGAATGCATGCCGCTTTTCCGATGAAGAGTTTCAAGCCCTGCTTCGCATCGTAGCTTATGGCATTCCGATCTCCAGCAACGAAGCGATCGAACGGCGCGTTGCGGCTCACGAGTTTTCCAAGGTAGGCTTCGATGGCCTTACCGTAGTTGACCAGTACGCGGTTCACTGTCTCCTTATCGCCCTCGCTCAGACGGTTCCAATTGGCCGCGTCAGTGTAAGGAGACCCGGTCGCCGGAAACCGGTGGTAATCCGAGAGTGCAGGATCGAGAGGCCATTCAGGGAACGCGCTGTCATACTCGGCTCGATAGCGCTCAAAGATTACATGCGCGAGTTGCAGCCGGCTGCCGTTCTGAACAGGCGGCCCTTCGGGTTCGCTCTGCGCATCGAACCATTCGGAATCGGAATAGCCGTCATTCTCGCGCCAATGCGCGCCGGATGTGCGTTGCACGTAGAAGACGGTATTCACAAGGCTGCTCACGTTGTGAGTCATCCACGAGGAGCCCAGCCCAGTCGCATTCGGGATGCGGCCAAGATTGTTTGACCGGGTGTCGAAGAGCCACTTGGATTGCGGCATATGGCAATTGCTGCAGGCGATCTTGTACTTTTCGCCTATGTTGCCTAATTGGCCTTGCTCTCGTGAGCCCGTTTGAATCGGACCGGAGAGGCGCGGTTCAAAGAAGAGCTTTTGACCGAGGAGGGCCGCGGCGGCGGAATCGCGGTAGCGATTGGTTGTGTCCACGGGTAGATCGGGCAACGGCGAGAGTGTCTTTATGACCGCCCACTCTCGAGGAGAGAAACCAGCATTTTGTTCGATCGAGGCCGATTGGCCGGCATTTATTTGTGGTGTTGCCCAAAGAATGCAAAACCCGGGCCAGCTTGCGGCTGCAAAAGACCCTAGCAACAGCCCGAAGCTCAGTGTTGATCTCCCCATCGTATTTGCGCGTCAGACCCAAACGCGCAGATACAGTCTCGCATGGAGCGGGCAAGGGCTTTACAGGCTGCTGAAAAACTGGTCTGCGGTGAACGAACCATCTACTCCTTGGGGTGCTCCGATTCGGGTAATACATCTTCTTGCGCCTCGCTTGTTGCTTCGGCGCGTTTTTCCGCAGCCTGTTTAGCGCCTGTTGCAGCAAGGTGTAAAGAAGAAATAAGGGTAGGGCCTAACTCTGCCCGGGAGAGGGCGGAGACTGTCGAACGGCGCGCGCGAGTGCCAGGTTGGCGACTTTGATCTTTTTCGCAAGGCCCAGTTTTCCCAGCACCCAGATGCCGTAGTAGTTGAGATCGAACTCATACCAGGCGAGGCCGTGACGGGCAGATACAGGATGGGCATGGTGATTGTTGTGCCAACCTTCTCCTCCGGTCACGAGGGCGACCCACCAGAGATTGCGCGAGTCATCACGGGTGGCAAAGCGCCTTGAACCCCACATGTGTGTCGCCGAATTGACCAGCCATGTCGCATGGAGTCCAAGCGTAACCCGAAGAAAAATTCCCCAGAGAACCACCGGCCAACCGCCCACCACCAGCAGGATGATGGCAAGCGTGACGATCGGTACCCAATGATATTTGCTGAGCGTGACCATGAAAGGGTCTTTCAGCAGGTCCGGAGCGTATTTGGCAAGCAGCGCCGATTCGCCCTGAAGCCCCTTGCCATGGATGATCCAACCGGCGTGCGCCCACCATTCGCCGTCCCTGGGCGTGTGCGGGTCCCCATGCCGGTCAGCCAATTGGTGGTGAATACGGTGGGTCGTGACCCAAAATAGGGGACCGCCTTCAAGAGCAAGCGTTCCGCAGACCGCAAGAAAGTATTCAACGAGTTTCGGGAGTTGATATCCACGATGCGTCAGCAGGCGGTGGTACCCCATGCCAATTCCCATGCAGATGCTGATGAACCAGAGAACCGCTGCGACCGCGAGGGCTGTCCAGGAAAAGAAAAAGAGCGCGGTGATCGCGCCCAAGTGAAACAAGCTCATAAAGAAAATTGTGAACCAGTTCAAGGAACGCGCCTGCGCTTTGCGACTGAGAGGGTGTACCTTCGGTTCGGCCTGCTCCGGCTGAAGATCCGTGCTTGCTTCCGCAATGGGAATGTGGTGTTGGGGTTTTTCGGCTTCGGCGAGCAATACGGGAGTCATGCAGGATCCTCTTTACTAATACGAACAGAGAATCGAGCTTGCCCGATGAGATTCAGGTAAGACTTTTGTAATCGTTACGATTTGTCGAGTGAGTCAAGGGCCAAGTTGCCCCGGGCCAAGTTGCCCCGCACAACGACCGTCCGAGAATCGTACATGTGTCTTTTGAAGATTTCGCTGCAGGCTTTTATTTCCGGAGCTCCTTATCGAAGAACCCGGCCATGATGCCATCGGCTTCTTTCGATTCGGGCAACGCCGGATTGTTCCAGCTCCTTACATCGCGATCATGCTTACGGCGCCCCTGATTGGGGATTCTTTGCGCCGGGTTACAGAGGTTCGTTTACGGGCTCTTCCATAGGAGGCCGCAGACGCCTGCCCTCAATTTCCAGATAGACATTCACCAGGGAAAGCGCAGCCGGAGTAACGCCGGGAATGCGGCTCGCCTGCCCCAACGTCTGCGGGCGTACTCGCGTAAGCTTCTCCTGCATCTCGCGCGACAAACCGCTGATCGCGGTGTAGTCGAACGATGCCGGGATCGCGCGCTGCTCGGCCTTCTTCAGCTTGTCAATCGATTTGCGTTGCTGGTCGAGGTAGCCGGAGTACTTGATCTCTGTCTCCACCGACTTGAGTTCGTTGCGCAGCTTGGCGGTAAGAGGGCGGTCGAGGAACGGCAGCAGGCCATGGCTGCTGCGTTCGATCGGAACAAGCGACTCAAACTCCGCGCGCAAGATGGGCAACAGAGCTTCAATCGTGATCTCCGGGCGCTTGAGGATTTGAGCGTAGGTCTGTCCCGCAACATTCCCTAAGGCCGTCGTGAGGTCAGGAAGAAGCTCCGCCATGCGCTCCAGATTCACCTTACGGGTGGAAAGCAATTTCTCGAGCTCCACCGCTCGCGCCTGCTTCTCTTGATAAGCCTGCCAAGCATGGTCGTTAATGAGGCCGAGGCGGCGTCCGTAGGGAGTCAGGCGCCGGTCGGCGTTGTCGATGCGGAGGTGCAAGCGGAACTCGGCTCGCGAGGTAAACATCCGGTAAGGCTCGTTGGTGCCCTTGCTAATCAAATCGTCGATGAGGATCGCTGTGTAGGCCTCGGTGCGATCCATTGTGAAGGGCTGCTCACCGCGGACGGCCAGCGCGGCGTTGATGCCGGCCATGATTCCTTGACAGGCCGCTTCTTCGTACCCCGAAGTGCCGTTGATTTGCCCTGCGAGATAAAGTCCGGCGATCTCCTTCACGCGCAGGCTGCGATCCAATTCGGTGGGATCGATCGCGTCGTATTCGATGGCGTATCCCGGACGGAGCATCTCTGCATTCTCCAGGCCAGGAATTGAGCGCACAATCTGCCACTGGACTTCCATCGGCAGCGAAGTCGACATCCCGTTGACGTAGACCTCGTGCGTGTCCAGCCCTTCAGGCTCGAGAAAGAACTGGTGCTGTTCCTTGTCTGGAAACTTGACGACTTTGTCCTCGATCGACGGGCAGTAGCGCGGTCCGATCGCCTGGATCTGTCCTGAGTACATCGGCGACCGGCTGACATTCTCACGAATCAGCCGCAGGGTCTCAGGCGTGGTATATGCGATGTGGCAGGAGACCTGCCGTTGGGGCAGTTCCACGGTGCGGAAGCTGAAAGGGGTAGGATCGGGATCTCCCGGCTGCTCGGCGAACCGGCTCCAGTCGATGCTGCGGCCATCCAGCCGAGGCGGAGTTCCGGTCTTGAGGCGGCATCCCCTGAGTCCCAAACGCTTGAGGGACTCGCCCAGCAGAACACTCGGCGGTTCGCCGCTGCGGCCGGCCGGATAGCGCTCTTCTCCGCAGTGAATCAGGCCGTTTAAAAAGGTTCCTGTGGTGATCACGACTGCCCCGGCAAGCACAGTGCGGCCGTCGCGCAACCGGATGCCGCGTGCGCGTCGCGTGCCTGTGTTTCCTTGGCCTTCTTCCTGGGCGTTTCCTTCGTCGAGCACCAGATCGATTACTTCCGCTTGTTTGATGAAGAGGTTCGGTTGGGATTCGAGGACTTGGCGCATCTTCACGCGATACTGCTGCTTGTCGCACTGCGCTCGAGGAGACCAGACGGCTGGACCCCGCGAAGTGTTGAGCAGGCGGAACTGGATACCGACCGCGTCGGCGATCTCGCCCATGATTCCGCCCAGTGCATCGACCTCGCGTACCAGGTGTCCCTTGGCGATACCGCCGATGGCAGGATTGCACGACATCTGCGCGATGAGATCCAGGTTGAAGGTGAAAAGCGCGGTACGCAATCCCATGCGCGCGGCGGCCATCGCTGCCTCGCACCCGGCGTGTCCCGCGCCCACCACCACAATGTCGTAATGTTCGGTAAAAGCCATCCAAAGGCTATTTTAGTGGAGCCGGCGGTTCCGAAAGCCGGTGACCCTGCGAAAACAGG